>NZ_AYMF01000025.1:0-265773 GCF_000633435.1 Achromobacter sp. DH1f
CGGCGGTCGCGCGCGTCACGCCGAAAACCCGCCGCAGCGCCCGGTTCGCCGGGTTGGAATAGCACCCCGCCACGAGGGCGCCGATCAGGCCGGAGGCGGCCAGATAGGCACACAGCAAGGCCAGTCTGGCATCGCCGGGTGTCAGGGCGGGCGGCCACGCCGTGCGCAGCAGGCCCAGCACGACCAGATGCAGCAGGTAGATCTCGTAGCAGTCGCGGCCGCAGCGTCCGAGCAGGCGCTGCGCCAAGCCGGTGCGCGGCTGGTCTGTCGCCGGCCGACGCAGCAGCAGCACGGCCGTGCCCAGCGCCATCGCGCTGGCGCCCAGTACATTGCTGGCGCTGATGGGCCAGGCCAGGTAGAAGAGCAACATGGCGATGCCGACCGCTGCGTGCACGAGCCGCCGTTGCAGGAAGGCGGGTGGATGGCGGCGGGCAAGGACCGCGGCAACGCCACCGATGGCGATGGCGTCGAAACAGGCCAGGTAGCCATACAGATAGGCCTCGCTGCCGTCCTGGTGCGCCAGGCGATAGAGCGGGCCGGCGATGATGAGCGCCGCCGCCAGCACGCCGCGCATCCACGCGCGGCGCAGCAGCAGGCACGCCAGCGGAAAGAGCAGATAGAAGGCCAGCTCGACCGACAGCGACCACATCACGCCCAGGGCATAGTTGAGCCACCCCTCGCGGATCACCAGCACGTTCATCCAGCCCGTCAGCGCGGCCAGGTTGGTCGTCCACAGCGACACGGCGGCGTCCGGGCGGTTGCCAAACAATGCCACGCCCGCCAGCGCCAGGGCATTCACCACGGCCAGCGTCAGCAACAGCGTGGGCACGATGCGCGCCAGCCGCAGCCCGTAGAAGGGCGCGAGCCGCACGGCGCCCAGGCTGCCCCAGCGGTCCAGCGCGTTGCGCGTGACCAGATACCCCGAGATGACGAAGAACATCGTCACGCCATAGTTGCCGTTGCGTGCGATGGCGTGTAGCAGCGGCCAGCCCAGCAGACCGGCGAGCAGGGTGTCTTGCAAGGGATAGGCGATGTTGAAGTGGTGCAGCAGCACCAACAGGATCGACACGCCGCGCAGCGTGTCGATGCCGCCATCGCGCGCATCGGTCAGCATGGCGGGCGCTACTTTTGTGCCGCCGGGGCGGTCAGCGCCGGCCACTGGCTGATGAGTTCGTCGCGGGCCCGCAGGCCGGCGTTGGGCCGGGTGGCCTGTTCGTCCTGGATCAGGCGGGCGAACACTAGCTGGCGGCCATTCTTGCGGGCCCAGCCGACGAACCAGCCGTAGGCGTTGGCGGGCGTGTAGACGCCGGCATTGCCGGGCGATCCGGTGCCGGTCTTGCCATAGATGCGCCAGCCGTCGGCGCTGCCGGCTTCGAACAGGGTGTCGGCCAACTCGTAGGCAGCGGGCTTGACGGGCAGTTGCCGGTTGACGACCTGGCGCAGGAATCCAATCTGCTCCAGCGGCGAGATACGCAGCGACGAGATGATCCAGGCGCCTTGCGTGCCGTTGTGCTTGCCGGGCTCGCCCGAGACGTCTTCATTGCCGTAGCGGAACGCGGACGTGTACTGCTGGAAGCGCTGCGCGCCCAGGCGCTGGGCGATTTGCTGCGAATACCAGACCACGGAATACTTGATCCAGCGCGCCGGGTCGGTGGGCTGGCGCCAGGCGTCGCCGCCCCAGTCGGGGTAGCCCGGCTGGTAGTCCAGCACGGGCGCGTGCGGGCCTTGCAGGATGCCGGCGTCTGCGCCCATCAGGGCGATGGCAAGCTTGAAGGTCGACGCCGGCGTGTAGCGCGCGCCGCAGGCCTCGGCCGTGCCTTGCTGGAACACGATATTGCCCGTGGCGGCGTCGGCCACCACGGTGCAGAGTTCACGCGCCTGGGTGGGCGCGGCGGCCAGCGCCGTCAGGGAAAAGGCGACGCCCAGGGCGTGGGGCAAGAGTCGAACGGTCATGATCGATGCAGTCATCAGGGAAAAAAAACAATACTCAGGCGCGCGGCGTGCGCCCGTTGAGCAGAACCAGTGTCAGGTCGCGGTCGTCGATATGCAGGCGCATGGCCAGGCAGCGGCCCGCCTCGGTCGAGGCCCCGGTCTTGGACAGGCGAATGTCCCAGCCCTGCGCGCCGACCAGCGGGTTGGTATTGCGGTAGTGCAGCGACGCGCCGGCCGTGGCAACGGTCTCGGCGAGCGCGGTGGTGTCGCGGGCGATCTGCGGATAGGCGGACGCGGCGGCCATGATCTTGCCGATGTCCACGGCGCTGGCGCGGTTGGCGCCCGACAGGCCGGTGGGTTCTTGCAGCGTCGTGTGTTGCAGGTGCAGCGCGGCGGTCTTGCGCTGCAAGGCGGCCTGGAACGCGGTGGGACCGCCCGGGTAGCTGCGCGCCAGCGCATGGGCGGCGCGATTGTCGGAAGACATCAGCGCCAGTTTGAGCAGGGTGTCCAGCGTGGTGGCGGTGCCCACCGGCAGGGCGGATGGGGATGCCGCGGTGGCTTGCGCATCCTGTTCGTCGATCACGATGCGGCGGTCCAGGTCGGGCGCGGTGTCCAGCACGACCATGGCGGTCATCAGCTTGGTCAGCGACGCGATGGGCACGGCGTCGTTCTCGGCGCGACCGAGCAGGGTGGCGCCGGACGCGTCGTCCTGCAGCAGCACGTGCGTGGCGCCGCTGGAGGCGATCAGGGCCTGAACGCCGGGTAGCTGGGCCAGGATGTGGCGGGCTTCGGTGGCCGTGGGCGCTTGACCGGGCCGGGCCGCTTGCAGTGCGGGCCAGGCGATGAACCCCGTCAACGCCAGTGTCATCGCCAGGATGGGCCCGGCGGCCATGCGCCGCGCCGGCACGCTGGCGGGGGCGGCCAGGCGGCGGATGCGGTCCAGCAGATCGCCATCGCGTGCGGCAGGGGCGACAGCCGCGGGGGGGCGGGGGGCGTCGCTCAACCCATGCAAGGCGCGGGCCAGCGTCAACGGGCTGGGCAGCACCGAGGCGGCCATGGCGTCGGCAATGCGCTCGCGTTCGATGCGCAGGCGCTGCGACAGCCACCACACCGAGGGATGGAAGAACAGCAGCGCCTGGGCGGCATGCTGCAACAGGTTCACCAGGTAATCGTGGCGCCGTACGTGCGCCAGTTCATGCGCCAGCAGGGCTTGCAGCAGGTCGGCCGGCATGCCGGTCACCAGCGTGGCGGGCATCAGCACCACGGGCTTGAGCCAGCCGGCGGTGACGGGCGTGGCCAGGTGGTGCGCCACGCGCAGGCTGACGCCGCGTGCCAGGCCCAGGCGGCGCGACAGGTCGGCGGCGCGCGCCTGCCAGACCGGGTCGGCCCAGGCCTGGCTGCGGCGCAATTGGCCGCGCAGCCAGCCGATGCCCAGCAAGACTCGCACCAACGCCGCAAGGCTGCCGATCAGCCAGGCCAGCGCCAGCCACAGCGGCCAGCGGGCGGCGGCCGGCGCGGCAGGGTCCTGGCCCGTCGGCCCCGGCAACGCGCGCCAGGCCGAGGCCACATCGGCCGCCAGCACTGCCACGCAGGCGCACAGGGCGGCGCACAGCAGCGCATAACGCAAGCGATTGTCGCCAGGTCGGGTCAGCGCCAGCAGGCCCGCCGTGGCGGCGTGCAGGCACAGGATCTTCCAGGCCACGGCCGGCAGGCTGCCGCCGATGGCCCAGGCCGTGGCGAGCAGGTACGCGTTCACGGCTTGTCTTTGCGCAGCAGCGCTTCGATTTCGGCGCGGTCTTTCTTGCTGACGTGGCCATCGCGCAGCGCGGCCAGCACCAGCGCCTTGCCCGAGCCGGCGAAGGCGCGGCGGATCAGGTCCTTGACCAGGCCGCCTTGCGTGGCCGCCTGACTTTGCGCCGCCGCATAGACATGCGAACGCTCGCTTTCGTCGCGCGTCAGCAGGCCCTTGCCGTGCATGAGCTGCATCTGCCGCAGCACGTTGGCATAGGTCAGGTCGTCACGCTGGGCGGCCATGGCGGCGTGGACCTGCTTGACAGTGGCGGGGCCGGTTTCCCACAGCGCGCGCAGCACGTCGAGTTCGGCGCTGGTGGGCTTGGCGGCGGGCGGAGTCGTGGGGGGCATCGAGGCAGACGTGGACAGAAACGTTGATAGAACTATTTTTCTAGAATAGTTTTTCTAGAAAAAAATGTCTACTTGGATTTTCCGAGGCCTCGCCACACTCCTGCCGCGCGCCTGGGAACGGAAACGTTCGGGAGGGGGCGCGCAGACGCCGCTCAGTCCTTGGCCGGTGAAAGCGCCTTCAGGCCGACGATGCCCGAGATGATCAGGACAAAGCACATGACGCGCATGAAGCTGCGGTCTTCGCCCAGGAAGAGCGAACCATAGATGGCGGTGCCGACGGCGCCGATGCCGACCCAGACCGCGTAGGCCGTGCCCACGGGAATGGTGCGCGTGGCCAGCGACAGCAGGTACATGCTGACGCCGATGAAGAAGATGCAGAACAGGCTGGGGCCGAGGCGGGTGAAGCCGTCGGTGCGTGGCATGGCCGCCGCGTAGAAGACTTCCGCGACGCCGGCCAGCGCCAGATAGATCCATCCCATGCCGTTCCCCTTATTGCTCTGCACAAAAGGGGAAATATACCGGAGGGCAATGCGCGGGCGGCGCCAGGCCCATTCGCCCGGACCGCCCGCCAAACGCAGCGTTCATGCGCTTTACCGCGCCAGCCGGGGATTGAAGGCGTCGTTCAGCGCATCGCCCAGCAAGTTCAGCGACAGCACGGTCAGGATGATGGACACGCCCGGCAGCGCGGTCAGGTACCAGGCGGTGCGCAGCATTTCGCGGGCGCTGCCGATCATGCTGCCCCACGACACGGCGTTGGGGTCGCCCATGTTCATGAACGACAAGGCCGATTCCATCAGGATGGCGTTGGCAACCAGCACCGAGGTCGTCACGATCACCGGCGGCAGGGCGTTGGGCAGAATTTCCAGCAGCGCGATGCGGGCGTGGCTGTAGCCCAGGCTGCGCGCGGCCTGCACGAATTCTGATTCGCGCAGGGTGCGGAATTCGGCGCGCACCAGCCGCGCGATCACGGGCCAGGACGCCACGCCGATCGACAGCGCGATCACCGCCACCGACGGCCGGGCGATGGCGACGATGACCACCACGAGCAGGAACGACGGAATGGTCTGCAGCAGCTCGGTGATGCGCATCAGCGCCAGGTCGACCCAGCCGCCGAAATAGCCGGCGGCCGCGCCGACCGCGATGCCGATGACCAGGCTGAGCAGCGCGGCGGTAAAACCCACGGCCAGCGATACTCGCGCGCCGTGTGCCAGGCCGGCGGCCACATCGCGCCCCATGGTGTCGGTACCCAGCCAGAAGCCGGGGTCCTGGCCCGGCCACAGGATGGGCGGGCCGACCATGTCGAGCGGGTCGTTCGGAAACACCCACGGCGCGGTCACCGCGGCCAGCAGGATCAACAGCAGCAGCACGCCGCCCGCGACGGCGGCGGGGTTGGCGAGCAGGCGGCCCAGTGCGCCGCGGCGGCGCCAGGGCAATCGGGCGGGCGGGGCGCCCAGCGTGGATTCGATAGAAGCGGACATGGGGGAACTCAGGAAAGAAGCGGCGTCGTTTGAGCAGGCATTCGTGGCTCGGCCAAGCAGCAGGCGCCGTTCAGCGCGCGCGGATGCGCGGGTCCAGCACGGTCTGCAGCAGGTCGACCAGGATGTTGGCCACGATGACCAGCAGCGACGACAGCACCAGGATGCCCAGCAGCACGACGTAGTCACGACCCATGACGCTGTCATAGGCCAGGCGGCCCAGGCCGGGCCAGCTGAAGACGGTCTCGACCACCACCGCGCCGCCCAGCAGCGTGCCGACGTTCAACCCCGCCACGGTGGTGACGGGAATGAGCGCGTTGCGCAGCACATGGCGCAGCGCCACCGCGCGCGGTGTCAGGCCCTTGGCGTGGGCGGTGCGCACGAAGTCCTGGCGGTTCACTTCCAGCATCGAGGCGCGCGTGAGCCGCGCGAAGATGGCGACATAGAAGCTGGCCAGCGCCAGCGTGGGCAGCACCAGGTGGCGCGCCACGTCCAGCGCGTGCGCGAATCCGGTGGCGCCCGAGCCGATGGTGGAGACGCCGCCCGGCGGCAGCCAGCCCAGCTTGACCGACAGCAGGATGATGGCCATCAGGCCCAGCCAGAAGCCGGGCGTGGAATACAGCAGCAGCGCGGCCAGCGACAAGGCCCGGTCCAGCCAGCGGCCGGCAAAGCTGGCCATCAGCGCGCCCAGCGCGATGCCGGCGGCCAGGGCGCAGGCCAGCGCGCTGCCCATCAGCAGCACGGTGTTGCCCAGCCGGCTGAAGATCAGGTCCGACACCGGCAGGTTGTAGCGCGGCGACACCCCCAGGTTCAGCGTGGCCAGGTTGCGCAGGTAGTCGCCCAGCTGCTGCAGCACGGGCTGGTCCAGCCCGAAGTGCGTGCGCAGCGCCGCCATGCTGGCCTCGGTGGCCGAGCCGGACTCGGCCGCGATCACGTCCGCGGCATCGCCCGGCACGGCCTGCAGCAGGAAGAAGCTGAGCAGGACGACGCCGATGACCGTGGGCACGGCCTGCAGCAGCGAGCGTCCCAGGACGCGCAGGGTGCGTGCGCTCATGGTTGCAGGTAGACGTCGGCCAGGTTGGATTCCACGCCGTCGGCGGTCAGCGAATGGTCGTGCACGCGCTGGTTGGCGATGGTGATGAATTCGGGCTGGTACAGGTTCAGGTCGGGCACCTCGCGGGCCACGATCTGCTGGAATTCCTTGAACAGCTGCACGCGGCGGGCCGGGTCGTTTTCGACGGCGGCGGCTTCCAGCAATTCATCCACCTTGGGGTTGTTGTAGTGCGTGCCGTTGGAGAAGGGCACTCCCTTGATGAAGTTCTTTGACCAGTACAGGCGCTGCACGCCCACGGTGGGGTCGAACAGGTTGCTGGCGCCGTTGGTGGTGAACGAGAAGTCGCGGTCGGTGTAGACGCGCTTGATGAAGGCCGACGCATCCTGCGCGCGGACGGTGACGGCGATGCCGACGCGCGCCAGCGTGGTGCGCAGGTAGTCGGCCAGGCGCGGGCCGTCGGCGCCGATCGGGTTGTAGTCCAGCGTTACGCGATACCGCACGCCGTCGGCGCCCTTGGGGTAGCCGGCTTCGTCCAGCAGCGCGTTGGCGCGCTTCAGGTCAAAGGGGTAGGGCGTGACGGCCGGGTCGTTGTACGTCTTCAGGCCGGGCGCGATGGGCGAGTACGCCACCTGGCCGACGCCGTAGTTCACGACCTTCAGGATGACGTTGCGGTCGACGGCGTGGGCCACCGCCTGGCGCACTTTCTCGTCCTTGAAGAACGGGTCGTCCAGGTTGAATTCCAGCCGCGTGACGTTGTAGGAATAGCTGTTGCCCTTCGTCTCGAAGCGCAGCGTGGGCACGGCCTTCAGGCGCGCCAGGTCGGCCAGTGGCACGGGGGTGCGGTAGCCCAGGTCGGCCGTGCCGGTCTCGAAGGCGATGGCCGCGGCGGCGGGGTCGGCCACCACGCGCACGATCAGGCGGTCGATGTAGGGCTTGGGCTTGTCCCAGTAGTCGGGGTTGCGCTCATACACGATGTGGCTGCCGCGCACCCATTCCTTGAACTTGTAGGGACCGGTGCCGATCGGCGCGGACGTGGCCGGGTTGGTCAGCGGGTCGGTGCCTTCGTAGATGTGCTTGGGGATGATCGGCGTTTCCGTGGCGACGAAGGCGCGGATCAGGTAGGGCGCGGGCTTGGACAGGCGCAGCACCACGGTGTGGTCGTCGGGCGTTTCGATGGCGGTGACGTTGGCGAAGGTGTTGCGCCCGCGCGGGTGGATCTTCTTGAGCAGGTCGATCGAGAAGGCCACGTCGGCCGCGGTGAACGGCTTGCCGTCATGCCATTTCACGCCCTGGCGCAGCGTGAAGGTGTACACCGTGCCGTCGGGGCTGATGGTCCAGGCGGTGGCCAGCTGCGGCTCGGGCTTCAGGTCGTAGTCGTACTTCAGCAGGCCTTCGGTGACCTTGGCGCTGACGCTGAGAATCGGCGTGGCGACGTTGCCCACGGTGACCAGCGCGGTGGGTTCGGACGGCAGCAGCAGCGTCAGCGTGCCGCCGCGGGCGGGTTCGGCGTGGGCGTATGGCGCGGCGGCCAGCAGAAGGCCGGAGAACAGCAGTTTCAGGAAGGGACGGCGGAGCGGTTTCATGGTCGTCGGCAAAGAGGGGGGGACGCCCGGCGCGCAGGGCGCCGGGCCGGGGTTCAAGGGATCAGGTGGGGGCGACGGGGCGGCCGTAGGCGTCTTCGGCCTGCGCGGCGCTGACCAGGCCGTACTGCACGTCGCGTTGCAGGCGGGCGTCGGGGCGTCCGGCAGGATCGCCCAGCCCGCCGCCGCCGGGGGTATGCACCACCAGGCGTTCGCCGGCCGGGATCAACTGGCGGCCCTTGGCGCGCAGCACGGCGCCGGACGACAGTTCCAGGCGGCCGCCGGCCCCGGCCTGGCCGCCGAGCGCGCCGCGGGCCGGATGCACCACGCGGTCAAAGGCGGCGGCGATGATCATGCCGGCCTGCGGATCGGCGTGGCGCACCACGATGGTCTGGCCCAGGCCGCCGCGTACCGTGCCCGGGCCGCCGGAATCCTGGCGGTATTCCTTTTGCTCGAATACCAGCGGGTTGGCGCTTTCCAGGATTTCAAGCGACACGTTGCGCACGCCGCTGGGGTAGGACGTGACCGACAGGCCGTCCTTGCCGGGCCGCGCGCCGGTGCCGCCGGTGGAAAAGCTGGTGGCATTGAAACGCCGGCCGGCCAAGAGACTCTGCTGCTCTGCCTGCGTGGCGCCGGCCAGCGGCTCGCCGCCCACCAGGTGCAGGTTCCACAGCGACGAGGCGCCTTCGGCGGGCACCTGGTCGGCGCGTGCCTGGCGCAGGGCGCCGAACACCACGTCGGGCAGCATCTGCCCGATGATGTGGCGGGCGGTGACCGCGGCGGGAAAGCGCGCGTTCAGAATGGAGCCTTCGGGCGCGGATACTTCCACTAGCGACAGCGAGCCGGCATTGTTGGGCACATCGGCGCCGATCAGGCAGCGGATGCCGAACGAGGTGTAGGCGTCGGTGTAGGCCTTGACCACGTTGATGCCGCGCGTGACGCTGGGCGAGGTGCCGTCGAAGTCCACCAGGATCTTGCCGGCCTGCACCGTGACGCTGGCTTGCAGCGTGATGGGGGCGTCGTAGCCGTCGATCACCAGCGTGTTGTGCCAGGTGCCCTGGGGCCATTGCGAGATCGCCTGGCGCATCGCCTGGGCCGACTGCTCGACGATGTAGCCGCCCAGCGCGTCCAGGTCGGCCAGCTGGAATTCCGTCAGTAGCGACTTCAGGCGGCGACCGCCGATGTCGTTGCAGGCCACCAGCGCATACAGGTCGCCTTCGACCTGTTCGGGTTCGCGCACGTTGGCGCGGATGATGGCCAGCACGCCGGGGTCGACCTGGTGCTGGTGAAAGAACCGCAGGATCGGCAGGAACAGGCCTTCGTGATAGACCTCCAGCCCGTCGGCGCTGCTGCCGATGCCGCCGATGTCGATCACGTGCAGCGTCGAGGCAAACAGCGCCACCAGCGCGCCGTCGTGGAACACCGGCGACACCATGGTCATGTCGAACAGGTGGCCGGTGCCTTTCCAGGGGTCGTTGGTCAGCAGCACGTCGCCGTCTTTCAGCGTGTCGGGCGGGAACACTTTCAGGAAGTGCTTGACCGACTCGGCCATGGCGTTGACGTGGCCCGGCGTGCCGGTGACGGCCTGCGCGATCATCCGGCCGTCCGGCAGGAAGACGCCGGCGGACAGGTCGCCGGCCTCGCGCGTGGCGGTGCCGAAGGCCGAGCGGATCAGGACCTGGGCCTGTTCTTCCACCACCGACAAGAGGCGGTTCCAGGCCAGCTGGAAGCGGATGCGTTCCTGGGGCGTGTGTTGTTGCGTACTCATGCTGCGTGTTCCTTTCCAGCGCGCGGCGCCGAGGCCGCCTGGATGTCGTCCAGCACCAGCGAGCCGAGCCGGCTGCGCCGCGCCTCGAAGCCCGCGGGCACAAAGGTGGTGGTCTCGTCTTCGACGACCAGCGCGGGGCCGCTCAGCTTCTGCTCTGCGTCCAGCGCCTGGCGTTCATAGGTGGGCACGTCGGCCCAGCGGTTCTGCTCGAAGTCGTACAGCGCGCGCGTGCCGGACGAGCGCGCCGCGGTGGCCGGGCCGCTGGCGATGTGGTCGCGCGGCCGTTCGCGGCGCGCGCCGGCCTGGGCGGCGACCGACCAGCTGACGGTTTCGGGCGCGACGTGCGGCAGGCTGCGGCCATAGAGCTGCGCATAGCGTTCGGCGAACGTGGCGTCCAGCTGGCGGCTGGCGGCGGCGTCGAAGGGGCCGTCCGGCAGGTCGACGGGGATCTCGTGGCCCTGGCCGCTGTAGCGCATGAAGACCACGCGCTTGTGGCTCAGCGGCGCATCGGGCGCGGCGCGCCGCACCACGGTGTCCACGCCCGCGGTCAGTTCGTCCAGCAGGCGCTGCACGGCGGCGTGGTCGATCGTGGCCAGGCGTTGATGAAAGCTGCGCACGGCCTGGTAGGCAATGGGCGCCCACAGGAAGCCCACCGCCGAGCCCACGCCGGCCGATTCCGGGATGATGACGCGGCCGATGCCCAGCTTGCGCGCCAGCCGCGCGGCATGCAGCGGCGCCGCGCCGCCAAAGGCGATCAGGGTGTGTTCCTCGGCGGCCTTGCCCAGTTCCGATGCGTGCACACGGGCGGCGTTGGCCATGTTCTCGGTGACCACGTCGATGATGGCCTGCGCGGCCTGCGGGCCGTCCAGGCCGGCGGCCGCGGCCAGGTGGGTCTCGATGGCGTGGCGCGCGCGTTCGGGCTGCAGGCTGACCTTGCCCACGGCGAAGCGGTCGGGCGTGACCGTGCCGATCAAGGCGTGCGCATCGGTCACCGTCGGCAGTTCGCCGCCGTTGCCGTAGGCGGCCGGGCCGGGCGACGAGCCGGCGCTGTCGGGGCCGACCTGCACCACGCCCAGGTGATTGACGCGCGCGATCGAGCCGCCGCCCGCGCCGATCTCGACCATCTCGATGACCGGGATGCGGATGGGCAGGCCGGAGCCCTTCAGGTGGCGGTGCACGCGACCGAATTCGAAGCTGCGGCTCACTTGCGGTTCGAAGTCGTCGATGTAGCAGATCTTGGCGGTGGTGCCGCCCATGTCGAACGACAGCGCGCGGGCGGCGCCGGTCTGCTCGGCAATGTGCTGCGCCAGGATCGCGCCGCCCGCGGGGCCGGATTCGACCAGGCGCACCGGTTCGTCGACCCCGGTCTGCAAGGTGGCGATCGAGCCGCCGGACGTCATCAGGAACGGTTCGCCGCGCAGGCCGCGTTGGCGAGCGGCCTCGTTCAGGCGGCGCAGGTAGCCGGACACCTGCGGCTGCACATAGGCATTGGCGCTGACGGTGGAAAGGCGCGGATACTCACGGATTTCGGCGCACACGTCGGACGACAGCGACACCCACAGCTGCGGCGCGTGTTCGCGCAGCAGCGCGCGGATGCGGCGTTCGTGGTCGGGATAGGCGTAGCTGTGCAGCAGGCAGACGGCCACGCTTTCGACGCCGGCACGGGTCAGCTCGCCGGCCAGCGCGACCACCTGGGCCTCGTCCAGCGGCGTCAGCACCTGGCCCTGGGCGTCGACGCGTTCGGTGATGCCATGGCGCCAGGGGCGCGGCACCAGCGGTTCGGGCTTGTCCAGGAAGATGTCGTATTGCGCGAAGCGATCTTCCAGGCCGATCTCGACCAGGTCGCGAAAGCCGGCCGTCGTCAGCAGCGCGGTGCGCGCGCCCTTGCGTTCGATCAGCGCATTGGTGGCCAGCGTGGTGCCCAGGATCAGCAGGCTGACCTGCGGCCAGGACAGCCCTGCCTGGTCCAGCAGCTCTTCGATGCCTTGCAGCACGGCGGTCTCGGGCGCGTCCGGCGTGGTCAGCAGCTTGGCGGACCAGCGGCGGGGTTCTTGTTCAAGGACGATGTCGGTAAACGTGCCGCCGACGTCGACGGCAACGCGAACCGGCGCCGTCGAGGCGGTCTCGGAAGGGGATAGGGACATGGGGGCGGAAGGAGAGAATGCGAAGGGGAAACGCGAGGCGCCCGGAGGCGTCCGGTGTGCAAAACCCTGATCCTAAGCACTCCGCGTGCCGGCTAGAAGGACGTTTTCCGCATGTCGATATGCGGATTCCGAGCGGTGATTTGCTTATCGCCGAACGGTCGTTAGACGCATGCGGCCCGCGTCTTACCATCGCCGTCTCATGACCGAATTGCTCCGCATCCAGAACCTGACCGTCGACCTGCCGGCGGGCGCCGACCGCCCGCACGCGCTGCACGACCTGTCCCTGTCGGTGAACGCCGGCGAAATCGTCTGCGTGGTCGGCGAAAGCGGGTCGGGCAAGTCGCTGACCGCGGGCGCCATCCTGGGCCTCTTGCCGCAGGGCGTGCGCGCCAGCGGCGGCCAGGTGCTGTGGCAAGGGCAGGACCTGCTGCGCCTGCCGCCCGACGCGTTGCGGCGCCTGCGCGGCCATCGCATCGGCATGATCTTCCAGGAACCGATGACGGCGCTGAACCCCTTGCGCACCATCGGCGACCAGATTGCGGAAGTGTTCCGCACGCATACCCGCTTGGCCGGCGCCGAGATCCGCCGCCGCACGCTGGAACTGCTGGAATCCGTGCGCCTGCCGGACCCGGCGCATGCGCTGGGCGCCTACCCGCATGAGTTATCCGGCGGCCAGCGCCAGCGCGCCATGATCGCCATGGCCTTGGCCCTGGAGCCCGCGCTGCTGATCGCCGATGAACCGACCACGGCGCTGGACGTCACCACGCAGGCGCAGATCCTGCACCTGATTCACGACTTGCAGCGGCGGCGCGGCACCGCGGTGTTGTTCATCACGCACGACTTCGGGGTGGTGGCGGAAATTGCCGACCGCGTTGCCGTCATGCAGCGCGGCGTGCTGGTGGAAAGCGGTGCGGCCGACGAGGTGCTCGAACGCCCGCGCCATCCCTACACCCGCGCGCTGATCGCCGCCGTGCCGCCGCTGGCGCCCGCCGCCAGCCGACAAGCCGTGGCGGCGGACGCACCCAACATCCTGACCACCCAGGCCCTGTCCAAGACCTATCGCAAGCGCGGCTGGTTCGGCCAGCCGGGCCGCGTCACGCATGCGCTGGACGACGTGACGCTGGCGCTGCGCGAAGGCAGCACGCTGGGCATCGTCGGTGAAAGCGGTTCGGGCAAGTCGACCCTGGCGCGCACCCTGCTGGGTTTGCTGGCGCCCGATGCCGGGGCCATCACGCTGGCCGGCGACACCGTGACGTTCAAAGGCAGCCGCGCCCGGCGCGAGCATGCGCGGCGCGTGCAGATGGTGTTCCAGGATCCCTATGGGTCATTGAACCCGCGTCAGCGCGTGGGCGAGATCGTGGCGCGCGGCCCCATCGTGCATGGCATGCCGCGGCGCGAGGCCTGGGCCCAGGCGCGCGAATTGTTCGAACTGGTGGGCCTGTCGCCGGACGCCCTGCGCCGCTACCCACATGAATTTTCCGGCGGCCAGCGCCAACGTGTCGGACTGGCCCGCGCGCTGGCGATGCGGCCGCGGGTGCTGATCGCCGACGAACCGGTATCGGCGCTGGATGTGTCGGTGCAGGCCCAGGTGCTGGCCCTGCTGGCCCGCCTGCGCGAACAACTGGGCCTGTCCATCGTCTTCATCACCCACGACCTGCGCGTGGCCGCGCAGGTGTGCGACCACATCGCCGTCATGAAGAACGGCCAGGTGGTCGAACAAGGGCCGTGCGCGGAGGTCTTCGCGGCCCCCGCGCATCCCTACACCCGTGCGTTGCTGGCGGCCGTGCCGGGGCACCGGTGGGATCCGGATGCGGCGGCCGCGCGGCAGGCGGCTTGAGGTTTTCCCGGGCCTGGCGAGACGGCAATCATTGATCGTCGGGCAGCACGATATTGCAGACGTGATTGCGGTAAATGTCCTGAATGCGTGGCAACGCGATGTCCTTGCCGAGCATGTCCGCCTCGCGGATCGCCTCGGTCAGGATTTCGACGGAAACTTGTTGCAGCGCGGGCATCGATAGCGGGGCGTAGCTCAGGTGCCAGGGTTCTGGATACATGCCGCCCTGGAATCGCTTGTAGGGTCTGAAGAATCCATATTTGCCGATGTTTTCATCCAGCCAGTGATGCAATGCTTCGAAGATGCCGCCAGGCGCTACCTCTTGCGGCAGCAGTTGGGGCTCGTAGCCCGATGACAATGCCGAACCATCGACGACGTCGATCTCGGTGCCCCATTGATGGCGGCTACCACCCGGCAGCGCCGACCAGTTCAGGATGTGGTCGACCACTTGCTCCGGTGAGAGTATCGAGAACTCCCGAACCTTGCCGTCCATGTCGTATAGCGGCTTCTTGCCGATGAACTTGTGGTTCCAGATACGCAACTGCGTTCCGAAGTCGCGAAACGTACTGAAGGGATGAAGCTCGAATCCCGCCAGCCGTGCATCCTCTCGCATCGCCAGAAAGGCTTCGCCTGCCTCGTGCTGTGCCGCGAAACGAGGCGCTGAGAATTGCTCGACGTGTGTGCGGGTTCTTCCGGTCAGTTCGTATTCATTCATGTCTGGATCATCGTCGTGTTGGACGCGTGTGAATGGCTCGGGCCTATTTTCCTGCAGATCACAGACACGCAGCCGGCGCGGACCCGAATTCTGCGCGTGCTCGTGATCTTGGGCGAAGGGGGAGGCCTTGCGCCTCATTCCCGCCAATGAGCAGGTTATGGCATGTGGGCGGAAGCGGGCCGCGCCGCGCCCTGCATGAACAGCGCCCACGCCTGCTCGAAATACGCCTCTTGCTCGGCGGCGCCGGCAAAGCGCGTCTCGCCCAGCATGGTCGCCACCAGCGGCTTGATCGACGTGGCGTACAGCAGCTGTTCGGCGATGAACAAGGCATCGCCTGCGCGTAGCGCATGGGCGGCCTGCGCCGCTTCGACCAGGCCGGCCAGGCGGCGCATGAAGGGGTCTTCGGCGGTGGGCGTGGGCGTCACGCCCTTGGCCGGCACCGCTTCGCCCAGCGCCACGCGGTTCAGCGCCACCAGTTGCGGCCGCAGGTTCACGCCCAGCAGGGCGCGCGCATAGCGGCGCAGCCGTTCCTCGGGCGGGCCGTCGGCGGCCATACAGGCTTCCAGCTCGGCCACGATTTCACCGCGAAAGCGTTCCATCATGGCGGTGAACAGCGCGCTCTTGGACGCGTAGCGGCGGTAGATGGTGTCTTTGCCGGCCTGGCAGGCATCGGCCACCTGTTCCATCGAGGTGGCCGCATAGCCTTGCGCGGCGAACAGACCTGCCGCCACGTCCAGGATGCGCCGTTCCAGCTGGGCCGCCGCTTCCTTGGTGGGCCGGCCGCCTTGCGCCTTTTTACGGGGCGGCGCGGCCTGGGGCTGCGGGGCGGCGGTCGAGGTCGCGCGGGCGGGTTTCGGGGGCATCCAGTCGGTCCGGGGTGGGGTGTCGTCGATGGCGGCATTGTCCCGCAGGAAAGCCGGGGGTGCAAATAACCATACGGATAAATCCCGTTATCACCCAGATTCTATCTTCGTCAAGCGGATTATTTTCGACTCAATAACTGGACGATGTCGTCCCGTTTATGGGATTATGATTGCAATTGAGATTTCTTTTCATTTGCAACAGGTGTTGAAATGGCGATTGATGTCCGGGAAGCCGTGATCCTCGGCACGGTGTCGGGCTTGCTGGTGGCGGCGGGGGCCGCCCAGGCGCAGGAACAGGCGGTGCAGCAACTCAGTCCGGTGGTGGTGCGCGGCGTGGCGCTCGACCCGGTCGACACGGGCGACCGGGTCTGGCTGCCGGTCAACACGTCGGCCACCAAGACCGGCACGCCGGTGCTGGAAACGGCGCAGTCGGTCAGCACCGTCACGCGCAAGCAGCTCGACGAGCAGGCGCCGCAGACGGTGAGCGAAGCCTTGCGCTACACGGCCGGCGTGCTGTCCGACCGCGATAGCAACACACGCTACGACTCGGTATTCCTGCGCGGCTTCGGTGCGTTCGGCACCGCTACCAACTACGTCAGTTTTCTGGATGGCCTGAAGCTGCCGCGGGGCCAGGCCTTTGCGCAGACGTCGATCGATCCCTACCTGCTGGACCGCATCGACGTGCTCAAGGGGCCGTCGGCGCTGCTGTACGGCCAGATCAGCCCGGGCGGCCTGGTGAACCAGGTCAGTCGCCGGCCGTCCGACCAGGCCTCGCACGAGATCCTGCTCGAAGGCGGGTCGGAAGGCCGGGCGCAGGCCGGCTTCAGCTCGGCCGGCGCGCTGAATGCGGACGGCACGCTGCAATACAGCGTGGCCGCCATCGGCCGCCGCGCCGACAGCCGCTACAGCGGCGTGAAGGAAGGCCGCGTCGGCGTGGCGCCGTCGATCACCTGGCAGCCGAATGGCGACACCACGTTCACCCTGTCGGCCTACTACCAGAAGGACCCGGACGGCGGCTATTTCAATTCGCTGTATCCCAAATTCCTGGCGCCCTCGCAGTACAAGGACGACCTGGGCCGCAAGCTGAACATCGGCGATCCGGACTTCGATGCCTTCAAGCGCGAACAACATGGCATCGGCTACCAGCTTGAACACCGCGCCAGTTCGACGCTGACGCTGCGTTCGCGCCTGCGCTATTCCGACGTGGACGTGGATTTCCGCTCGCTGCAGATGGCCGCGCCCATGACGGCCGACGGCATCATCGCGCGCCAGGCGCTGCGGTCCATCGAACACGTGCAAGGCGTGTCGATGGACAACCAGGCGCAGTTCGACTTCGCCACCGGCGCCGTGCAGCACACGCTGCTGACCGGCCTGGACTACCAATACACGCGCAGCGACTGGCGCTACAACTGGGGCCCGGCGCCGTCCTTGAACGTTGCCAACCCGCAGTACGGCGTGCCCATCGGCGCGCTGACCACCATCATCGACAGCGGCCAGACGCTGCGCCAGACCGGTGCCTACGTGCAGGACCAGCTGCGCTTCGGCGGTTTCCGCGCCACGCTGGGCGTGCGCCACGACTGGACCGAGCAGGACACCGACAACCGCCTGGCCAAGACGTCCACCGACCAATCCAGCGAGGCCACCAGCTACCGCGCGGGCCTGTTGTACCTGTTCGACAACGGCCTGGCGCCGTACGTCAGCTATGCCACCTCGTTCGAGCCCAACGTGGGCGTGGACGCCAACGGCGCGCCGTTCGTGCCGAGCAAGGCGCGGCAATACGAGGTCGGGCTGAAGTACCAGCCTACCGGCGTGGACGCGCTGTTCACCGTGTCGGCGTTCGACATCCGGCAAAGCGATGCGCTGGTGCCGGACCGCTTCGGCTTCAACACGCAGGAAGGCCGTATCCGCTCGAAGGGCCTGGAATTCGAGGCGCGCGGCCAGGTCACGAACAACCTGGAACTGATCGCGGCGCTGACGCTGCTGGACACCAAGGTGACGCAGGCCGCAGTGGCCGAGAACAACGGCAAGCGGCCGCAGGCGGTGCCGGACTACTTCGGTTCGGTCTGGGCCAACTACCGCTTCGGCAGCGGCGTGCTGGAAGGGCTGAAGGCCGGCGCCGGCGTGCGCGTGGTGGGCGGCAGCTACGCCGACAACGCCAACAAGGTCAAGGCCGATGGCTACACGTTGATCGACGCCGCGCTGCGTTACGACTTCGGCGCCACCATTCCCAGCCTGAAGGGGCTGGAAGGTCGCTTGAACGTGAACAACGTGTTCGACAAGACCTACTACAGCAGCTGCAGTTCCGACTACTTCTGCCAATACGGCAACGGCCGCCAGATCGTGGCGGGCCTGCGCTACCGCTGGTGAGGACGGCATGATCGACAGGCGCCAATTCTGCGGGGGGCTGTTGCTGGCCGGGCTGGGCGCGGGGCGCCTGGCCGTGGCCGGCCCGCCGCGCACGATCACCGACCTGGCGGGCCGCACGGTCACGCTGGCCGGCACGCCCCGTCGCATCATCCTGCTGGAAGCGCGTGACCTTTTCACCATGGGGCTGTTGCAACCGGACCCGGCCGCCAGCGTGGTGGGCTGGGCCGCCGTGGACCGCATCGACAGCAGCGGCCTGCAGGCGCAGTTCGAGCGCGGCCGCCGCATTCCCGTGGTGGGCAAGCAGGCGCCCACCACGATCTCGCTGGAAGGCATCGTCAACCTGGCGCCCGACCTGGTGGTGGCCAGCGCCTTCATGGCGCCGCCGGGGCAGGGCGGCCTGGTGGACCGCCTGGCGGGCCTGGGCATTCCCGTGGTGTTCAGCGACGTAGCCAGCAACGCCGATGCGCCGCAGGCCGGCTCCATAGACACCCTGCACCGCCATGTGCGCCTGTGGGGCGAAATCCTGGACGCGCGCGACCGCGCGGCCGCCTACCTGGCGTTTGTCGACGCGCATCTGGCCGAGGTCGCGCGCCGGCTGGCCGGCGCGGCGCCGGTCACGACCTACCTGGAAGTGCAGTCCACGGTGGACGATTGCTGCTGGGCCGCGGGCAAGCAGGTGTGGGGCGAACTGCTGGCGCTGGCAGGCGGGCAGCCCTTGCCGGGCGTGACCGCGCCGTGGTTCCAGAAGCTGCAGCGGGAATACCTGCTGGCCACGCCGCATGATGTGTATATCGCCTCGGGCGGCGGCTGGGCGTCGAGCGGGCGGCCGGCTATCGGCCCGGGCCTGGACCCTGCCCAAGGCCGTGAAGGCCTGCGCCGGCTGGTGGCGCGCCCCGGCTTTGCCGACCTGGCCAGCACCCGCCATGGCCGGGTGCACGGCATCTGGACCGGCCTGATCAGCATGGCGCCGCTCAACGTCCTGTTCGTGGAAATCGCGGCCAAGTGGCTGCATCCCGACCGCTTTGCCGACCTGGACCCCGCCCACACGCTGGCCGAGATCAACCGGCGCTTCCTGGCCGCGCCGCTTGGCGGGCCGCTGTGGGTCTCTCTTGTGGAGTGAATCGCTTGTCCCCTGACCAAGACCGGCCCTGTACGGCCTCGGCCCGCATCGCGTTCGCGACGCTGGCCGATTATCTCGACCCCATCCTGGCCTCGATCGCCACGCACGACATGACGGTGACGCCGGACGGCGATGCGTACCGGGTCACGGCCGCCTTCGGCCAGGCCACGCTGCGGGCGCTGCCGGGCGAACTGCTGATCCAGGTACAGACCCGCGACCGCCAGGCGCTGAACCGCATGAAGCATGCTCTGGCCGGCCCCATCGGCTTCATCGCTGCGCGTGAACGGCTGCATATCGAATGGACCGGCGACACCGGTGGCCTGGCGCCGCTGGCGGACCTGTGGGTAGTGCGCGTGGCCGCCGTGCAAGCGTTGACGCCGCACCTGCGCCGCATCGTGTTCCAGGGCGACGACCTGACCCACCTGGACCGCGCCGACCAACTGCATTGCCGCCTGATCTTCGCGCCCAGGGGCGACGCGGCGCCCATCTGGCCCATGCTGGACGATGCCGGCCGCGTGGTCTGGCCCGGCGGCAAGATGGCGACGCGGGTCTACACCCTGCGCGCCGTCGACGTGGCGCAGGGCACGCTGACCATCGATTTTGCGCTGCATCAGGACGCCGGCCCGGCGACCCGATGGGCGCAGGCCGCCGCTCCCGGCGACCAGGTGGGCCTGGTGGGCCCGGCGGCGGGCGGTCCGAAACCGGCGCCGTTCCGGGTGTTCGTGGGCGACGAAACCGCGCTGCCGGGCATTGCCCGCATTCTGGAAACGCTGCCGGCCGATGCCCGCGGCCACGCCTGTATCGAAGTGCGCGACGCGGCCGAAGAACTGCCGTTGCAAAGGCCGCCTGGCGTCCAGCTGCACTGGCTGCATCGCGGCCCGGCGCCCGCCGGCACCACCCCACTGCTGCCGGATGCGCTGCGCGCGCTGCCCTGGCCGGCGGATCCGGGCGACGTTTTCGTCTGGGGCGGCTGCGAGCACAAGGCGTTTCGGGCGATCCACCACTATCTGAAGCACGAGATCGGCCTGGCGCCCGGCCAGCAGGTGCTGTATTCCCACTGGCACTGCCGGCTGAGCGAAGAACAGATCATCGAGATCGGCGCCGAGGCGTACCTGCCGGAGTAGGGGCGGCACGCTTGCCGGGCCGGCCGCCGTCGAGTGCCTGGGCGGCAATCGGGCCGGGATACACCAAGAAAGCCAAATCGGCCGATGCCGCGCTCCAGCGCGCCATCGGCCGAAGGCTTTTCCGGCATGGAACTGATTCGACGCTCGTGTTACTCACCGGTAGGATCGGTGGCCGATCACCCAGGCATACGCCTTTAGTGCCCCAGGCCGGGTGAGCGTCCGCCCTTTTTGTAACCTAAATTGTAAAAAATAATTGCAGGGCGTTATAGTCACGCCCCGGGCGGAAACAGATCGCGTCGTTGCCGTCACCGCCCGTTGTCGTTGCGCGTCGCGCACGCCCAGCATCGATTGCCGCCAACTCAGGAGGAGCAGGCCTTGAATCACGTGTACCGCTTGGTATGGAACCGCGCTATGCGCATGTGGCAACCCGTGTCGGAACTGGCGGCCCAGCCGCGCGGAGGCGCGGCGCCGTCGGCGGTGTACGCGCCGGTGCGGTGGCGGTTGCACGCGGTGGCTGTCGCCCTGGGGCTGGGGCTTGCTGGGTGGGGCTCTGCCGCCCAGGCGCTGTGTTCGGCGGCAGGGCTCACCGTGACGTGCACCGGGTCAGCCTATCCGCTGCAGCCGAGCTACTCCAACGCGGCGAGCGGCCTGGATGTGACGCTGACCCAGAACAGCGGGTTGGGCGTGTTGGTGGGCACTGGCGGTACGGCGCTGCGGCTGCAGAGCAACAATGTAACGGTAACCAATAACGGCGCCATCGACGTGTTCGCATTGGGCTCCGCCCTGAACATTCTGTCGTCGGGACTGGTCATGGGCGTGCCGGAAGCGACGGCGCCGGCCTTTGGCACGTATACCGTCAACAACAACATCTTCGGCATGCTCCGGGGCTCGGGCGACACGACCTACCAGGCGCAGCTGGCGGGCCTGACGGGGATGGCGCTGTCCATCCACAACGGCACGGGCGGCGTGAACAATGTCACCAATGACGGCGTCATTCAGGCCAAGGCGCTGAGCGAAGGCAACCGCGCCAGCGCAGATATGGCAGCCGTGGCGATCTATGGCGGCGGGGTGACCAGTTTCAAAAACACCAGCAGCGGAACCATTGCCGGCCGCGTTGCGTTTGAATCGGCTGGCCCGTTCCTGGGTAACAGTTTCACTAACGCAGGCACGATCAACGGCAGCGTGTCGTTGGGGGCGAACAGCAAAAACACCTTCGTTGCCGAATCCGGCTCGGTGATCAGCGCGGACAGCCAGACGACCGGAACCATTACGGTCGCCAATGTTCCGGGCCTGCTCTTCGCGGCGCCGGGCACGGTGGACGGCGGCGCGGGCGGCGTGAATTCACTGATTTTTGCGGATACCGCCAACCGCGGCGCAGACACCCCCGTCGTCGCCGGCACGTACCTGAATTTCAACAGCCTGACCGTCACCGGCGGTACCTGGAGCCTGTCGGGCGGTGCATTGATGCCTGGGGGCAGCAACATTACGCTCAATGGCGGCACGGTGCTTCTGGACAACAGCGGCGGGCTGGGCTCCAGTGCGATTGTCGCGTCCGGCGGCGGCGTCGGCGCGACGAGCGCAGGCGTGTCGGTGGGCAACTACTTCACGTTGGGCTTGGGCGGCCTGCGCGCGGGCGGCGCCTACGACTTCACGCTGTCCGGCGTGCTGTCGGGCACCGGCGGCTTGACGGTGGCAAGCCCCGGCACGGTCACGCTCACGGGCGCGAACAACTATTCCGGCGGCACCACCGTCGTCTCGGGCGCCACGGTCAAGGGCGATACCACCAGCCTGCAGGGCTCGATTGACAATGACGGGACGGTAATCTTTTCCAGCCCGGCCAACGGCACTTATGCCGGCGCGATGTCCGGCACGGGCAACCTGACCAAGCAAGACACCGGCACCCTGACGATTGGCGGCGCGCTCAGCCATTCTGGCAACACCGCCATCGAGGCAGGCACCCTGCGGGTGGCGCCGGGCGGTTCGATGAGCCCATTGTCGCAGGTGACCCTGAGCCCGAACGCCGCGCTTGACCTTTCCTCAAGCGCCGCTACCCAGTACGTCAATGGCCTGGTCGGCACGGGGGGCACGGTGTCGCTCGGCGCCAACACGTTGAATATCCAGAACGGCGTCGCATCGAGCTTTGGCGGCGTGATCACAGGCACGGGCGGCCTGATCAAGAGCGGCCTGTCCAAGCAGACCCTGACCGGCGTCAACACCTTCACGGGCGGCGTCAATATCCAGTCGGGCACGCTGGCGCTGGGGTCGACCGGCAGACTGGCGGCCGGTTCCATCGTGCGCGTCGGAATGGGGGGCGCGTTCGATATGTCGGCCGGCGCCGCTACCGCGTTGGGCATGCTCAACGGCGATGCAGGCAGCTCGGTTTCCTTGGGCGCCAACACGCTCACGCTGGGGGCGGGCACCTATGACGGCGTGATTGTCGGCACAGGGGGCCTGACCAAGGACACGACCGCCTCGCTGACGCTGAACGGCGTCAACACCTATACCGGCGCGACCCAGGTGAACGCGGGGACCCTGTGGGTGGGCGGGTCGTCTCTGAACAACGGCGCGCGGCTGAACAGCACGGTGACGGTGGCCAGCGGCGCGTCGATCGGCGGCTTCGGCCAGGTGAACGGCGACGTCAATGTGCAGTCCGGCGCCAGCCTGGCGCCTGGCGCGACGGGCGGCACCTTCACCGTCAACGGCAACCTGACGCTGGCGCAGGGCAGCCAGATGAACTATACGTTCGGCGCCCCGGGCAGCGCGGGCCACAGCGTGCAGGTCAACGGCAACCTGGCCTTGAACGGCACGCAGCTCAACATCAACGATGCCGGCGGCTTCGGCTATGGGGTGTATCGCCTGTTCGACTACACCGGCTCGCTGTTGCAGACCAACGGCGGCATCACCGGTGTGCAGGCCGGCCAGACCGTGCAGTACCGGTCTGACGTGAAGCAGATCAACCTGATCAATTCAGGCAACCTCGTCCTCAACATCTGGAACGCCAATGGCCTGGCCACGCCCACTCAGTTTGGCGGCGGGTCCGGCACCTGGTCCCGCAACAGCGCCACCTGGACGGACGCCACTGCGGCCTTGACCTCGATATTCACGCCGACCAACGGCTTCGCCATCTTCGCGGGCGCGCCGGGCACGGTCACCGTGGATGCATCGCAAGGCAGCATCGGCGCCAACGGCGTGCAGTTCGCCGCCGACGGCTATCGCATGAATGGCGACGCGCTCAATCTGGTGGCGCCGTCTGCCGGCGGCTTGACCGAGGTGCGCGTGGGCGACGGCAGCGCGCCGTCGGCGGGCTGGACCGCGACACTGGACAACACCCTCGCCGGCAATGGCCTGAACAAGACGGGCGCGGGCACGCTGGTGCTGAACGGCGCCAACACCTACACCCAGACGCAACTGTCCGCGGGCACGCTGTCGGTGTCGTCCGACGCCAACCTGGGCGCGGCCCTGGGCGGCCTGGACTTCCAGGGCGGCACGCTGCGCGTGACCGGCACGGCCTTCCAGAACACGGCCCGCGCGATCTCGCTGGGCGCGGCAGGCGGCGGGCTGGACATCGCCGACGCCGCCAACACCTTCACGGTGTCGCAATCGCTGTCGGGCAATGGCGGCCTGGCCAAGCTGGGCGCGGGCACGCTGGTGCTGACGGGCGCCAACTCTTACCTGGGCGCCACCACCGTGGCCGCAGGCAAGCTGCAAGTGGGCGATGGCGGCACCGCGGGCAGCATCGCCGGCAACGCCGACATCCAGGCCGGCGGCACGCTGGCCTTCAAGCGCAACGACCGCGTGGTCTACGACGGCGCGATTTCCGGTTCGGGCAACCTGCGCCAGGAAGGCTCCGGCACGCTGGTGCTGACGGGCAACAGCACGTTCACCGGCATCACCACCATCGCCTCGGGTTCGCTGCAGGTGGGCGACGGCGCCAACAGCGGCACGCTGGGCGGCACCGTCATCAACAACGGCAGCCTGACCTTCAACCGCGCGACCGATTCGACGTTCGCAGGCGCATTCGCCGGCACGGGCTCGGTCTTCAAGGTGGGCGCCGGCACGCTGGCCTTGACGGGCGACAGCAGCGCGTTCACCGGCACGACATTGGTGTCGACGGGCGGGCTGCAGGTTGACGGCAAGCTCGGCGGCACGGTGATCACGACCGCGCAGGACAACACGGTGTCGGGCACCGGCACGCTGAACCATCTGTTGCTGGGCGGCGGCGCCACCTTGGCGCCGGGCAATGCCGCCACGCCATTTGGCACGTTGAACGTACAGGGCAACCTGAGCATGCAGCCGGGCTCATCGCTGCGCGTGGCCGCGACGGCCGACGGCCAGCACAGCGCCGTCCATGTCGGCGGCATCGCCAGCCTGGCCGGCTCGGTGCTGCACGTGGGCCAGAACGGCTCCTATGCGCCGTCCACCACCTACACGATCCTGACCGCGGGCGGGGGCGTGCAAGGCCGCTTTGGCGATGTGTCCAGCAACCTGGCCTTCCTGACGCCGTCGCTGGCCTATGGCGCGAACCAGGTGGACCTGTCGATGCAGCTCAAGCAGGTGCCGGACAACGGCAATGGCGGCACGGGTGGCAACAATGGCAACGGCGGCAATGGCGAGAGCGGCGGCGGTACGCGTCCGATCCAGTTCGCCGACGTTGCCGTCACCGGCAACCAGCGTTCGGTGGCGGATGCGCTGCAAAGCCTGCCTGCCAATAGCCCATTGCGCCTTCGCGTGCTGAACCTGTCCACCGGTGAGCCGCTCGATGTCTTCAACGGCCTGTCCGGCGAGGCCCACGCGACCAACGTGTCGGTGGTGCAGGGGGTGGCCAACACCTTCGTGCAGGTGCCGATGAACCGCCTGCGCGCCAACCTGGCGGCAGGCATGCTGCCTGGCGTGCCCACTGCCCAACTGGGCCTGGGCAACGCGGCCGCCTTGCCGCAATCGTCGGCGCAGCCGCTTTGGGCGCAGGTCTTTGGCAACTGGAGCTCGCTGAGCGGCAACGGCAACGCGGCCAGCACCACGCAGAGCGACAGCGGCGTGTCCGTGGGCGGCGATGTGGCCGTCGGCGGTGGCTGGCGCCTGGGCGGGGCCTTGGGCTTTGCCAACAGCCGCAGCCGCACCGGCGACCGCGCGTCCAGCTCGCAGGCCGACAGCTACAGCGTGACCGTCTATGGCGGCAAGGCGTTCGACGCTGGCAGCGCCAAGCTCAATCTGAGCCTGGGCGCGTCCTACACCTGGCACGACATGAAGACCCAGCGCTACGCGAACGCCGCCGGCCTGCCGCAGACGCTGAAGGCCGACTACGACGGCAACACCAGCCAGGTGTTCGGCGAACTCGGCTACGCCATGCCGCTGACCGACCGCGTCACGCTGGAACCGTTCGTGGGCGCCGGCTTCAGCAGCCTGCGCACGCAGGGCTTCACCGAGTCGGGCGGCGACGCCGCGCTGCGCGGCGATGCCGGCCGCAACAACGTCACCACCACCACGCTCGGCCTGCACGCACGCAGCGCCTTCGAAAGCGCCGGGGCGCAAGGGCAGTTGTTCGGCACGCTGGGCTGGCGTCACGCTTTCGGCGATGTCGATCCGGCCAGCACCCTGTCGTTCGTGCAGGGCGGCGATTCCTTCACCACCAACGGCGTGCCGATCGCGCGCGATGCGGCGCTGGTCGAACTGGGCGTGAACATGGCGGTCAGCAAGCGCACCACCGTGGGCGTGAGCTACGGCGGCCAGTATGGCGAAGGCAACCAGCAGCACTCGGGCACGCTGGACGTGCGTTACCGGTTCTGATGGAAAGCAGGGGGGGGGGCGGACACGGTCCGGCCCCCCCTATTCATCGGCTGCGGAACTCTCTAAGTTCTCTAAGTTCTCTAAGTTCTCTAAGTTCTCTAAGTTCTCCAAGTTCTCCAAGTTCTCCAAGTTCTCCAAGTTCTCCAAGTTCTCCAAGTTCTCCAAGTTCTCCAAGTTCTCCAAGTTCTCCAAGTTCTCCAAGCACACGACTAGGTAATCTCTATCGTTGTTAGGTGTCTATAAATTTTTCAAAATTGTCATATTTGCTGTTCAGCAAATATATGATATTGTTTAAAAATTGGATTTCATAAATAATTTGCTGTTCAGCAAATATGGCTCATAACCCTCGACTTCTCTCTCTCTTCATGCTTCAGCTGCACGCGCGTGGCGTAGACGCCCATCAGCTTGTGCTCGATGACTTTGCTCGCCTGTCTACAGATGCGCGACGGCGTTGGGATGGAGTGGTTGGCGTCAGTGCGGGGGACGGCAAGCGTCGTGTGATGCTGGCTCTGCATATTCTGAGCACAGCCTATCCTCGGGACGTCCGGCAAGCGATTGATCAATTTCGCCATGCGCAAGTTGATCTGCGTCAGCTGTCCAACGTCCCCGTGTATCCGGTCCTGCTCTCGGAAAATCTAAGCCCCGGGGCGAAAAGCACTCTGAGAGAAGCGGGGATTGGCTATTTCGAAGTCAGTGGAACGATGTACCTGGATTTCGGATTCCGTCTCATAGACATCGAGCGGACTGCGAAACGCAAGCCGCGTCGGGCGGCAGACTTGTTTTCGGAATCACGAGAGACCGTTATTCATGCTGTCTTGCACAGATGGTGGGCGGCGTTGGCGGGTGATTCCCAAGTGCCGGAGTGGTTTTCAAACATCGAAATTGCCAATGATTCGATGGCCTCGCCGTACACGGTCTCCCAGACCCTGAAAGAGCTGGAACTTATGGAAATCGTGTGCAGTGAGGGGGGCGGGCCAACCAAGAAGCGCAGGCTTGAACGGCCAGGCCAACTTCTGGACTTGTGGGGCCAAGCCTGGAATGACTCTGTATCAACACGTTTGCCTTGCTATTGGTTCGCTTCGACTGACCTGGTCGGAAAGCTGGCTGCGGCGTTGCGTGATGAGAGCGGATGGTTGTTCACGGGGGCCGCAATGGCCAATCAGTTGATGCATACGCTGACCGAGGTGAATCGGGTAGAAGTTGTGGTGCCTCGAGGCGAGGCCAGCCGCTATGCGCAGGGACTCAGGGCGGAGACAGCCGAAATTGGCGCGAATGTGGTGTTCGTAGAGAGGCAGGCTGCCGCATTTCTCTTTCCGGAAAAAACGGCAGGCGGGCTTCCGCAGGCTAGCCCGTTTATTCAATATCTTGACCTTCTGAACGGCTATGGCCGCAACGATCTGTTGGCAGGGGATTTTCGTAGGAAAGTCCTGCGCCTGGAAGCTCAACAATGAACGTCAAATACAAAGAAGCGGCGTCGTACAACCCTGCCGTGGCAGACGCATGTGAGATTGCCCTGGTGCGCCTCATGCTTGCATTCTCCTCGCACAAGCATCTTTTGCGTCTGGTGGGCGGTCTGGTTCCACGATACTTGACGCCGACGAATCTTCCCAAGGTACCCGCACACATTGGCACGACCGACGTCGATGTCGTCCTCAACGTCGAAGTATTGCTCAAAGATGGAGAGAACTATTCGTCATTGCGAGAGCAATTGCGTGCTGCGGGTTTTTCCCGTCTGATGCGCAACGGACATCCAAGTTCCTGGCAATGGGTGTGCCACGTGGGCGCCTACGACATCGTCGTCGAATTTCTGCAGCATACCGATGGGGAAGACGCGGGGCGGTTGGCTTCGCTAGCCCACGAGGACGTATCCGCGTGCCGCATTCAGCATATTGGTATCGTTGAGGACTGGTTCGAGGCCAAAGACGTAACCCTGACGTTGGAAGACGGCATCCGCACCGAGACCATTCGCTATGCGGACGTCGTGAGTTTCGTCGTGTTGAAGGCATTGGCTTTTGATTCTCGCGCTGAGCGCAAGGATGCGGCGGATCTTGATCATGTGCTCAGGTACGCGGGTGAGCTTGAAGCGACTGCTGATCAGTTCGCCGCTCGGATGAGAGAGGGAAAGCATCAGACGGCCGTTCAGGACGCATTAGCCGCATTGGTCAAGAATTTCTGCACCGACCAAGCCGGAGAAGGGCATCGCAAGAGCGGACCGGGCGCGTCTGCGGCTTTTAGAGGTTTCGATCGCAAGGAGAACGAAGACGCCTTCGCCCGTGAGTGCCGCGATGTCAGTGGGCGGGTCACAGAGTTGCTTCGATTGCTTGAGTCGAGAGTCCTGCAGAGCATCTTGCCCAAAGAGTCCTGAGATTCCTTTTGGTTCAGGAGCGTTGCTTATGAAGGTTCGAGCGAAGATGACCTATTGGCTGTCCGGTATTGCTCTGCTCGGCGGCCTGGCCGCGTCCGCTTGCGCGCAGGAGATTTCCCTGCCCGAGCAAGGCATTGCCTTCACCTTGCCCGACGGCTGGACCTACCAGGTGCAGCAAGAACAGGGCGCCTGGCTGATCTCGCTGGAATCCGGCCCGACCAGCCAGCACGGCTGCTCGCTCAACGCCCGCAAGCTGCCGTCCGGCCAGTCGCAAAGCGCGCTGAACCTGAAGATGGAACAGTTCCCCAGCACCCGGGAATACTGGGAAGACAACCTGCGCAAGAAAGGCAGCGTCGTGACCGTGCTGAAAACCGGCAAGGACATGATCGGCCAGGCCCTGGCGCCATGGGTCGTCTACGAGTCGGCCGAAGGCCCGGTCAGCGGCGGCGCTTTCATCACCGCCAAGAACTTTGCCGCCGTGACGCCTGCGCAGGTCTGGACGATCGTGTGCGGCGCGCAGCACGCCACGCGGGAAGGCGCCAAGGCGGAGTTTGCCCGCTGGGCACCGGTGTTCGATCGGTTCGCGGCGTCGATTCGGTTCAGTCAGTAGCAAGCAGCCTCGCAGCTGAGTGACCTCGGATTTCACTCGAACGGGGGTTTTCAGCAAACGCTGAAAACGCCATTTTCAGTGAAATTGGTCTGTGGTCAGCCCCCCGACAGCCCCTGCAAATTGCGAACCCGCCCGATTTTGACGATAATGAATAAGAATTGTTCTTATTTTTCGGCGAGCCGTCCCCGTGCTGGCCTTTGAGGTCGCCAGGGCATTGTGAGCACCGCTGAGTTCGAGCATCAGGTCAAGACGCTGTACGCCGACCACTACGGTTGGTTGCGCGGGCTATTGCGCCGCAAGTTGGGCAATCCGTTCGATGCCGCGGACCTGGCCCACGACGTCTATCTCTATCTGCTCAAGACCGGCCGCATTCCGCCGCCCGACCATTCGCGCCGCGACCTGACGCAGATTGCCAACGGCATGGTGGTGGACCTGTACCGCCGCCGTCAGATCGAAGCCGCCTATCTGGAAGCGCTGGCCCTCGTGTCCGACCCGTTCGGGCCGTCCGAGGAAACGCGCGCGCTGGCCGTGGAAGCGCTGGTGCAGGTCGACGCCGCGCTGAACAAGCTGGCGCCCAAGGCGCGCAAGGCGCTGCTGCTGTGCAAGCTGGATGGCATGAGCTATCGCGACATCGCCGCCGAGCTCGGCGTGTCGGTGTCGTCGGTGGAGAAGTACATCGCCGCCGGCATGGCCGCCTGCTACCAGACGATGTACGGCGCGGCGCGTTGACGCGGCCAAGCCCATGCGCGCGTCTTATCCCACCCCCCCATTGAACAGCCCGGACGGCGCCGATGAAGCGCTGGATGCGGCCGTGATCCTGCGCGCATCCGAATGGCTGGCGCGGCTGGGTGCGGACGACGCGTCCGACGCCGATCGGGCGGCCTGTGCGCGCTGGCGCGCCGAACACCCCAAGCATGAGCTGGCCTGGAACCGGCTGAACGATTGCGACGGCCGCTTGCGCAGCCTGCCGCGCGACGTGGCGCGGCATGCGCTGCGTGAATCGACGTCCGGCGCACGCCAGGGCCGTCGCCGGCTGCTGCAGTTGCTGGGCCTGGGCGTGGTGGTGGGCGGCGTGGCGTATGCGGTGCGCGGCACGCAGGCCTGGCAACTGGCCACCGCAGCGCACAGCACCGGCACGGGCGACATCCGCGACCTCACCTTGCCCGATGGCACGCGGGTGGTGCTGGCGTCGGCCTCGGCGATCGATGTGCGCTTTGATGACAACGAACGCCTGCTGGTGCTGCGCGCCGGCCAGATCCTGGTGACGACCGCGCCCGACCCCGCACCCGCCGCGCGGCCGTTCCGGGTGCGCGGCCGTGACGGCGTGGTGCAGGCCCTGGGCACGCGCTTTTCACTGCGGCAGGACGATGCCACGTCCAGCGTGGCCGTGTTCGAAGGCGCGGTGGAAGTGCGGCCGACCTATGCGGGCAGCAGCCCCACGCGGGTCGATGCGGGCCAAGGGGCGACCTTCAACGCCGACCGGGTGCAGACGCCCGAAGCCGTGCCGGACAGCGATGCCGCCTGGACGCGCGGCATGCTGGTGGCCGACAACATGCGGCTGGACGACCTGGTGGCCGAGCTGGCGCGTTACCGCAGCGGGCACCTGGCCTGCGATCCGGCCGTGGGCGACCTGCGGGTGAACGGCATCTTCCCGCTGCGCGATACCGACCGGGCGCTGCATAACCTGACGCTGGCGTTGCCGGTGGCGATCAGCCGCCATACGCGCTACTGGGTGACGGTGTTGCCGGCGCAATAGGGGTGGCCCTGAGAAAGGCGCAGTTACAGCTTGATGCAATGCCGGATTGAGGGATTTCCGGTCTCGTTCGAGAGACAGGATGAGAACCATCCATTTTTTTCGAACCCGAGGAGTCCCGCAACGTGGCCGCATCTTCCGCCCGCCCGGTCAGCCCTGTGCGCCGTGTGCTGGCCCCCATCCGCAGCCGATTGATCTGCGCCGGCGTGCTGGCGGCGCTGGGCGCCATGCTGACGCTGGTGCCGCTGGCCGGCATCGTCCGGCTGGCGCATATCGCGCGGGATGCCTCGGGCGGCCTGGCCATGGCGCAGGACGAGATCGTGCGCACGGTGGTCGTCAGCCTGGCCAGCCTGTTCGCCGGCATCGTGCTGATCGGCTTGGGCGAACTGGTGGCGCACCTGGCCGACAACCGCATGACGCATGCGCTGCGCCTGGCCGTGATGCGGCGCCTGGCGCAGGTGCCGCTGGGCTGGTTCACCAGCCGTGCATCGGGCGAGGTCAAGCAGGTGATGCAGGACGACATCGGCACGCTGCATGAACTGACCGCCCATTTCTACACCACCACGGGCCGCGCGGTGGGCGCCATCGCCATCTCGGTGCTGTTCCTGTTTGCGCTGGATTGGCGCATGGCGATCGTGTCGCTGCTGCCGTTTCCCGCCTTTCACCTGGTGTTCGGCGCCGCCAAGAAAGCCATCGACCCTGCCAACATGCAGGCCTTCGTTGCCACGCAAACGCGGCTGAACAACGCGGTGAACGAATTCGTCGGCGGAATTTCCGCCGTGAAAGCCTTTGGCGCCGACGGCCGCGCGCACCGCGGTTATCACGAGGCGGTGGACGGCTTTGCCGGCGCCTTCCTGGCCTTCACGCGGCCCCTGGTGGCGCCGCTGGCCAACGCCAATGCGTTGATCGCGCCGGCCGCCGTGCTGGCCGTGGTGCTGGCGTTTGGCACGCTGTTCGTCGGCCTGGGCTGGATCGCGCCCATCGACATCCTGCCGTTCGCGCTGGTGGCGCCGGGCATTGCCGCCCCGCTGCAGCTGCTGGGCTTCATCACCCACGGCGTGGCCCACGCGACAGGCGCCGCGCAGCGCGTGCAGGCGCTGCTGGACACGCCGATGCTGGCGCAGCCGGACCCGGCGCTGCGCCAGGTGCCGGACGGCAACGCCGTGCGCTTCGAGCAGGTCTCGTATGCCTACGACGCGCGCGAGCCGGTACTGTCGGACGTGAGCTTCACCCTGGCGCCCGGCTCGGTGACGGCGCTGGTGGGCGCGTCGGGGTCCGGAAAATCGACGCTGGCGCGGCTGTTGCTGCGCTTTTTCGATCCGGCCCAGGGCCGCATCACCGTGGGCGGCGCGGACCTGCGGCTGATCGAATCGACCACGTTGTATCGCCGCATCGGCTTCGTGCTGCAAGAGGTGCGGCTGATCCATGCCAGCGTGCGCGACAACATCGCGCTGGGCCGCCCCGACGCCAGCCCGCACGAGATCGAAGAGGCCGCGCGCGCTGCTAATATCCACGACCGCATCCTGGCGCTGCCCCGCGGCTACGACTCGGTGGTTGGCGAAGATGCGCGCCTGTCGGGCGGCGAGCAGCAGCGCGTCAGCATCGCGCGCGCGATCTTGCTGGACCCGCCGGTGCTGGTGCTGGACGAAGCCACCTCGGCCGCGGACGCTGGCAACGAGGCGGCGATCCAGGAAGCACTGTCACGCTTTGCACAAGGCCGCACGCTGCTGGTGATTGCCCATCGGCTGGATACCGTCATGCATGCCGACCGCATCATCGTGCTGGACCAAGGCCGGGTGTGCGAGCAGGGCAGTCACGCGGAACTGCTGGCGCGGCAGGGGCGCTATGTACGGTTGTGGCAAATGGGCGGGTATGCCGAGGCGCAGGACGGGCCACCCGATGGGCTGCCGGATCGGGCCGCGCCGCTGCACCAACCCCAGGCGGTGCCGTCATGCTGAAGCGCTTTCTCTTTCTGCTGGGCGACGACGCACCCGTAGGCCGCCGCTATGTCTGGATGGCGGTCGCCTATGGCGTGTTGTGCGGGCTGACCATCGTGACGGTCGCGCCGGTGTTGACGCGGCTGCTGGCCGGCGATTGGGTCGGCGCATTGCCGTGGCTGGCGCTGCTGGCCGCGGGCGCCGTGGCCGCCTGGGCCTGGCGGCGCCGGGTCGAGCGCGCCGGGGTGGGCGTGGGTTATGCCGTGCTGCAAGGCGTGCGCCACCGCATCGGCACGCATGTGGCCGGCCTGCCGGTCAGCTGGTTCACGCCCGCCAATACGGCTCGGCTGGGCCATGTGGTGTCGCACGGCATGATGGAAGTGGCGCAGTTGCCGGCGCACGTGTTCACGCCGGTCATCAGCGGGGCGGTCGCGCCCCTGGTGGTGGTCGCGGCCTTGCTGGCGCTGCACTGGCAGATCGGCCTCATCACGCTGCTGGCCCTGCCGCTGGTGGCAGCGGCGCTGTGGCTGTCGGTGCGCCTGGGCCGGCGTGCGGACCAGGCGTTTCATGACGATGCCGCCCGCGCCAGCCATCGCATGGTGGAATTCGCGCAGGCCCAATCGGTGCTGCGGGCGTTCAATGGCGCAGAGGGCGGCACGCGCTTCATGGCCCAGGCCATCGATCGGCAAGGCCGTTCGGCCCTGCGTGCGATCTTCGTGTCGACCCTGTCGGTGGTGTTGAACGCCTGGATGGTGCAGGCGGCTTTCGCCGCGGCGCTGATTGCCGCCGCGCTGGGGTTGCTGCAGGCGATGCAGGGCGGCATGGACCCCGGCGCGGCGGCCTCGTTGATCGTGTCGTTGCTGCTGGTGTGCCGCTATGTCGATCCGCTGCTGGAAGTGGCGGGCTACGGCGAAGCCCTGCGCGGCGCACGGGTGCACCTGGACGCCTTGACGGACATCCTGGCGGTGCCGCCCATGCCGCAGCCGGCGTCGCCGCGCCAGCCGCAGGACGCCTCGGTGACACTGCGCGGCGTGGGCTTTCGCTACGACGCGGCCGGCCCGGACGTGCTGTCGGACGTCAACCTGCACGTGGCGTCAGGCAGCATGACAGCGCTGGTGGGCGAATCCGGTTCGGGCAAGTCCACCGTGTTCGGGCTGATCGCGCGGGCGTTCGACGCGGATCGCGGCAGCGTATGCGTGGGCGGTGTGGATGTGCGTGCGCAGTCCGCCGCGGACCTGGTCGGGCATCTCAGCCAGGTGTTCCAGGATGCGTGGTTGTTCCAGGGCAGCATTGCCGACAACCTGCGCGTCGGCAAGCCGGATGCCAGCGATGCCGAACTGCGCGAGGCGGCCCGCGAAGCCGGCGTGGACGAGATTGCCGCGCGCTTGCCGCAGGGCCTGGATACGCCGGTCGGCGAGGGCGGCGCGCGCCTGTCCGGCGGCGAACGCCAGCGCATCGCGATCGCCCGCGCCCTGCTCAAGGACGCGCCGATCCTGCTGATCGACGAGGCCACCGCCGCGCTGGACGCCGAGAACCAGGCGGCCGTGGCGGGCGCGCTGGCGCGGCTGCGCGGCAAGCGCACGCTGATCGTGATTGCGCACCAGCTGTCCACCATCGCGGCGGCCGACCAGATCGTGGTGCTGGCAGACGGCGAAGTGGTCGAGCAGGGCACGCCCGCGCAGTTGCTGGCGCTGGGCGGGCGCTATGCGCGTTTTCTGGCGCAACGCCAGGCCGCCAAGGGCTGGCGCATCGCCGGCCAGGGCCCGGCGCGGTGACCGCTGTGCGTTCGGCCTGGGGCCCCGCCGCCATGCTGGCGCTGTTCGCCATGCTGTGCCTCGCGTCGGTGCTGGTGGGCGCGCGCCAGGTGGCCTGGGCGCAACTGGCGTCGGGCACCGGCGACGCCTGGCTGACGCTGACCGCCAGCCGGCTGCCGCGCCTGGCGGCGTTGATCCTGTCCGGCGTGGGCCTGGCCATCTGCGGGGTGATCCTGCAGCACATCGTGCGCAACAAGTTCGTGGAACCCGCGACGTCGGGCGGGCTGGACGCCGCCAAACTGGGCATCCTGGTATCGCTGGCCTGGCTGGCCGATGCGGGGCCGGCCACGCGCATGGCGTTTGCGCTGGCCTTCAGCTTCGCGGCCAGCCTGGTGTACGTGGCCATCATCCGCCGCATCCATTTTCGCAACACGGTGCTGGTGCCGGTGATCGGCCTGATGTATGGCGGCGTGCTGAGCGCGGCGGCCGAGTTCTACGCCTACCGCCACAACATCCTGCAAAGCATGCAGGGCTGGCTGATGGGCGATTTCTCGAAAGTGGTGCAGGGCAACTACGAAATCATCTACCTGATCCTGCCCATCGTCGTGCTGACCTACCTGTACGCGCAGCGCCTGACGGTGCTGGGCATGGGCGAGGGCATGGCGCGGGCGCTGGGCCTGAACTACGCCGCCACCGCTGCGCTGGGCCTGATGCTGGTGGCGGTGACGGTAGCGGCCACCGTCATCACGGTAGGCGCGATTCCGTTCGTCGGCCTGGTGGTGCCGAACCTGGTGGCCTTGAAGTACGGCGACAACCTGCGCCGCACGCTGCCGCTGGTGGCGCTGGGCGGCGCCTCGCTGCTGCTGGCCTGCGACATCCTGGGCCGGCTGGTCATCTATCCGTTCGAAGTGCCCATCGGCCTGACGGCCGGCGGTATCGGCGGGCTGCTGTTCCTGGCGTTGATATGGCGCAGCCGGCGATGACGCGCGGGACCACGCTGCTGTGGCTGGGCGTCGCCGTGCTGGCGGCGGTGTTCGTGCTGGCAGGCTCGGGGCTGGATGTCGACTACGTGATTCCCAAGCGGCTCGTGCGCCTGGCCGCGATGCTGGTCGGGGGCGTGTGCGTGGCCACGTCGTCGATCCTGTTCCAGACCCTGACCGGCAACCGCATCCTGACGCCGGCGATCATGGGCTACGAAGCGGTGTACCTGCTGTTGCAGGCGTCGCTGGTGCTGGCCCTGGGCATGGGCAGCGTGGTGCTGCTGGGCCGGGACGGCAATTTCTGGGTATCGATGCTGGCGATGCTGGCCTATTCGTGGGGCATCCACCGCTGGCTGTTCCGCGGCGCGCGCCGCGACGTGGTGTTCCTGCTGCTATTGGGGCTGGTGCTGACGATGGTGATGAGCACCTTCACGCAATTCGTGCAGCTGCGCACCAGCCCGGGCGAATTCGCGGTGCTGCAAGGGTTCAGCCAGGCATCGTTCAATCGCGTGGCGCCGGGCCAGTTGCTGCAAGGCGCCTTGCTGGCCGGCGTGGCCTGCGTGGCCGCCTGGCGCATGCTGCCGGAGCTGGACGTGCTGGCGCTGGGGCGCGACCAGGCGCAGTCGCTGGGGGTGGACCATGGCCGCTGCGTGGCGCGGGTGCTGGCCGTGATCGCGGTGCTGGTGGCGGTGTCGACCAGCCTGCTGGGGCCGACCGCGTTCATGGGCATCTTCGTGGCCAACATCGCCTATGCGCTGACGAACACCTCGCGTCACCGGATCACGCTGCCGCTGGGCTGCGGCATCGCGATCGGCATGTTCATCGCGGCGCAGACGCTGGTCGAGCAGGTCTTCAACTACCGCACCACTGTCGGCATCCTGGTCAACCTGGTGTGCGGCGCCTATTTCCTTTTCCTGATGATCCGATCGCGAGGCCCCGCATGATCCGCGTGCAAGACGTGCAGATGGAATACGGTGGCAAGCGCGTGCTGGCCGGCGTCAGCACGGCGTTCCCGGCGGGCCGGCTGACGTCGTTGATCGGCCCCAACGGCGCCGGCAAGACCACGCTGTTGATGCTGATGGCGCGCCTGCTTGAACCCACGTCGGGCAGCATCCTGCTCGATGATCGCGAGGTGTCCGGCATCCGCCTCGGCGACTATGCCCGGCGCGTGGCCACGCTGCGGCAGTCGCCGGGCTTTCACCTGCGCCTGACGGTGGACGAGCTGGTCGCGTTTGGACGCTTTCCGCACAGCCGTGGCACGCTGACCCCGGCGGATCGCCGGGCCATCGACGAGGCCATCGCCTTCCTGTCGCTGCAATCCCTGCGGCACGCCTACATCGATGAACTGAGCGGCGGGCAGCGGCAGCTGGCGTTCCTGGCCATGACCATTGCGCAGCAGACCGATTGCCTGCTGCTGGACGAGCCGCTGAACAACCTGGACATGAAGCACGCCGTGCGCATCATGCGCGCGCTGCGGCGGCTGTGCGACGAGCAGGGCCGCACCGTGATCCTGGTGGTGCACGACATCAATTTTGCGGCCCGCTATTCGGACCACGTGGTGGCGCTCAAGCAGGGCGCGCTGCATGCCGCCGGGCCGGTTGCCGACGTGGTGACGCAGGCGGGCTTGCGCGAGCTGTACGAACTGGACTTCGACATCGTCCACGGCGCGCGCGGACCGCTGTGCGACTACTTCAATCCTTCAGGAGATCTGGAATGAACCGGAACATCGGACCCCGTCGCTGGGCCGTCGGCGTGCTGCTGTGCGCCGTGGCGGCGTTGCAAGGCTGCGAGCGCCAGCCGGCCGCCGCGCCGTCGGCGAGCGGCGCGGCAACGCCTGCCAACACCACCAGCGCGGCCAGCGCGCCGGCCTACCCCGCCATCACCGTGACCCACAAGCTGGGCGCTACCGTGATCGAACGGCGTCCGCAGCGCGTGGCCGCGCTGGACATGAACGAGGTGGACCTGCTGGATCAACTGGGCGTACCGGTCGTCGCCATGCCCAAGGACTTCGTGCCGCACTTTCTGGCCCGATACAAGACGGATGCCGCCGTGCAGGACATCGGCGCCATCGTCTCGCCGAACCTGGAGCGCATCCACGCGGCCCGGCCCGACCTGATCCTGATGACCTCGATCCAGGCCAACCACTACCGCGAACTGAGCGAGATTGCCCCCACGATTCATTTCGACGTGGACTTCGGCAACAGCGAACACGGCCACCTGGGCGTCGTGAAAGACCACCTGATGACGTTGGGCAGGATCTTCGGCAAGGAAGACGTGGCGCGCGCCAAGGCCGCCGAGCTGGACGCCAAGGTGGCCGAGGCCCGGCAAGAGATCCAGGGGCGTCCGGAAAAAGCCCTGATCGTGCTGCACAACAACGGCGCCTTCAGTTCCTTCGGCCCCAAGTCGCGCTACGGCTTCGTGTTCGATGCACTGGGCGTCACGCCCGCCAGCAGCGCCGTCGAGGCCGGGCTGCACGGCCAGCCGATCTCCAGCGAATTCATCCAGCAGGCCGACCCCGACATTCTCTACGTCGTGGACCGCACGGCGGTCATGGAACGCCGGCCGGTCCTGACCGCAGACGCCATTGCCAACCCGCTGCTGCGCCAGACCACCGCCTGGAAGACGGGCCGGGTGGTGTTCGTGGATGCCGACGCCTGGTACGTGGCGGGCGCCAGCGTGACGTCCTTGAAGCTGGTGATCGACGACGTGATGAAGGGCTATCGACCGTGAACAGGCCGGCCGGCAGACGGGTTACATATTCGTCGAAAAAAAGATTGAGGGTTTCTCATTCTCATTCGAAAGATAGGGTGAGCAGCAAGCAACTCATCTCTATCCAAAGGAACTGACCATGGCGCCACGCCGCCCTCGACCCCAAGCCCGCCGCGCCGTCCCGGCGCCCGCGTCCCGCGCATCCGCCTTCGCCCTGAACCCCACCGCCGCCGCGGTCAGGATGGTGTTGCTGGTGGGCGTGGCGCTGGCCACCCTGGCGGTGACGGCGCCCGCCGCACAGGCCCAAGCTGCCCAGCCGGCTGCGCCCGCGCGCCAGTCGTTCAACGTGCCGGCCGGCCCCCTGGGCCCGGCGCTCAACGCCTACGCGGCGCAGGCCGGCGTGGAAATGACGGTCAGCGCCGGCCTGCTTGCCGGCCGCAGCAGCCAGGGCCTGTACGGCGCCTACAGCGTGGGCGAAGGCTTTGCCGAATTGCTGCGCGGGCAGGGCCTGCGGGCGGTGCGCGCGGCCAATGGCAGCTACACGCTGGTGCCCGTGGAAACCGGCGCGGACGGCACGACCGTGCTGCCCGCGGTGACGGTGCAGGGGTCGGGCGTGGCCGGCCTGCCAGACGTGTATGCGGGCGGGCAGGTGGCGGCTGGCGGCCGGGTGGGCATGCTGGGCGCAAAGGACTTCATGGATACGCCGTTCAGCACCATCGCGTACACCGAGAAATTCATCGAAGACCGGCAGGCCCGCGATATCACCGACGTGATCGCGGCGACCGATCCCACGGTGTTCAGCACCGGCATGGCCGGCATCATCAGCGAGAACTATTCGATCCGCGGCTTCAACTCGGGCATCAGCGACGTGACGATGAACGGCCTGTTCGGCATTTCGCCGTACTACCGCACGTCGCCCGAGATGTTCGAGCGCATCGAGGTGCTCAAGGGGCCGTCCGCGCTGCTGAACGGCATGCCGCCGGGCGGCTCGGTGGGCGGCACGGTGAACCTGGTGTCCAAGCGCGCGGGCGACGAGCCGCTGGCGCGCCTGACCACCAGCTACATGTCGGATTCGCAGTTCGGCGGCCATGTCGATGTGGGCCAGCGCTTTGGCGAGACCAAGCAGTTCGGCATCCGCTTCAACGGCGTCTATCGCGACGGCAACACGGCCATCGACCACCAGCAGAAAAAGACCTCGCTGGCCGCGCTGGCGCTGGACTGGCGCGCCGAACGCGCTCGCCTGTCGGCCGACTTCTACAGCAGCGAAGACCGCACCGACGGCCTGAACCGCGGCATCAACCTGGTGCCGGGCCTGGGCGTGCCCAAGCCGCCCAAGGCCACCACGCTGCTGAACCCCAGCTGGGCGTTCTACGACACCCGCGACACGGGCCTGATGGTGCGCGGCGAGGTCGATGTGAACGATCAGCTGACGGCGTACGCCGCCGTCGGCACCAGCCAGACCCGCTACAAGTCGACCGGCGCCTACCTGATCCAGGTATTCAACGAGGCCGGCGACTACCGCACCAACCTGGCCGACCTGGGCTTTGACGTGGAACGTTCGTCCGCCGAGATCGGCGTGCGCGGCAACTTCAAGACAGGCGCGGTGGGCCATACGTGGTCGATGAACGCCACGCACTACAACCATACGGACGAGCAGTACGGCCGCCGCAACGTGCTGTCGCAGAACTGGGTCACCAACCTGTACGACCCTCAGTGGGGCCCGGCCACCCGCTTCGACGCGCCCAAGATCTCCAAGGCCAAGCTGCGCCTGGTCAGCTACGGCATCGCCGACACGCTGTCGTTCGCGCAGGACCGCATCCAGCTGACGCTGGGCCTGCGCCGCCAGGAAGTGATCAGCGATACCTACAGCGTGGCGACCGGCGAGCGCACCGCGCGTTACGACGCCGCCGCCAACACGCCCGCGGCCGCGCTGCTGGTCAAGGTGACCGAGCACATCTCGGTGTACGGCAACTACATCGAAGGCCTGAGCCAGGGCGCCACGGCGCCGGTCACCGCCGCCAACGCCGGCGCGGTGTTTCCGCCGTACAAGTCCAAGCAGAAGGAAGTGGGCCTGAAGTTCGACCTGGGCGACTTCGCGCACACCATCAGCCTGTACGAGATCACCCGGCCCAGCAGCTACACCGATCCGGTCACCAACATGTTTTCGTTCGGTGGACGCCAGCGCAACCAGGGCGTCGAGTGGGGCTTCTTCGGCTCACCGCTGGACGGCGTGCGCCTGATGGGCGGTATCGCCTACGTGGACCCCAAGATGACCAAGACGGCGGGCGGCGTGAACCAGGGCAAGATGGCCCCGGGCGTGCCCAAGCTGCAAGGCAAGCTGGGCGTGGAATGGGACGTGCCGGTGGTGCACGGCCTGACGCTGACGGCCAACGCCACCACCGCATCCAAGCAGTACGTCAATGCCGACAACTCGCTGTCGGTGCCGGGCCGCACGATCTACGACGTGGGCGCGCGCTATGCGACGTCGGTCGCCAGCCACCCGGTGGTGCTGCGCGCAGCCATCAACAACGTCACCAACAAGTCGTACTGGGCGACGCCGCAATGGACCAGCCTGGGCCTGGGCGCGCCGCGCACCTTCATGCTGTCGGCCACGGTCGACTTCTGATCGACGCCGGGCGCGGGACGGCGGCTGGCCGTGCCGCCGCCCGAACGTCTGGCCGAAGGGCCGCCCACCCCGCAATTCCCTGGCGACGACCCGGGAATTGCGGTTTTTTTTGGTCGTCGGTAATATAGTCCCCCATACTATATTGAGCAGGTAGACCATGGCACACACCATCCGCCAGAAGGAAAAGCTGATTGCGCGCGTGCGCCGCATCCGGGGCCAGCTGGACGGCCTGGAGCGGGCGCTGGAGGCCGAAACGGCCTGCGGTGAAGTCTTGCGCCAACTGGCCTCCGCCCGCGGCGCGCTCAGCGGCCTGACGGCCGAAGTCATGCAGGGGCACCTGGACGAGCACGTCGTCCATGCAGCCACCGAGGCAGAGCGCGAGCAGGGCGCCGCGGAAATGATGGATGTGATCCGGGCCTACATGAAATAGCGGCTGCCGCTGACCTGGCAGCCGTCCCCACGCGCGCCGCGCCCGCCTTCAATGCGGTGCGGCGCGGACACCAGGAGCCTCCCATGCATCCCACCCCCACACACGAACACCTGTTCCTGGGCCAGGACCACCAACGCAACGAACGCCGGGTGTGGTTCGTGATCGCGCTGACGGCCGCCATGATGGCCGTCGAAATCATTGCCGGCAATCTCTACGGCTCGATGGCGCTGGTCGCCGACGGCTGGCACATGTCCACGCATGCGGGGGCGATGCTCATCACCGCGCTGGCCTACGGCTATGCGCGCCGGCAGGCCAGGAACCCGCGCTTCACGTTCGGCACCGGCAAGCTGGGCGACCTGGCCGGGTTTGCCAGCGCCGTGGTGCTGGCGCTGATCGCGCTGTTCATCGGCTGGGAAAGCGTGGTGCGGCTGGCCAATCCGGTGGATATCGACTTTGATCAAGCGATTGCCGTGGCGGCTGCCGGGCTGGCGGTGAACCTGGTGTCGGCGTGGCTGCTGCGCGGGTCGCATGGGGCGCATCATGGGCATGGGCATGCCCATGCGCGGGCGCAGGCGCACTCGCATGATCACGGGCACGCTCATGACGACAAGCACGTCCATGCTCACGACGACAACCACGCCCATGCCGACGGGCACACCCACGACGAACCTCACGCCCACGGCCACGCAGACGCCCACGCCAAATCCGGCCACGACAACAACTTCCGCGCCGCCTACGTTCACGTGCTGGCCGACGCACTGACCTCGGTGCTCGCCATCGGCGCGCTGCTGGCCGGGCGCAGCTACGGCTGGCAATGGGCCGACCCGGCGATGGGCGTGGTCGGCGCCGTGGTGATCGCGCGCTGGTCGTGGTCGTTGATCCGGGACGCGGGCAATGTGCTGCTGGATGCGCCGGCCGAAGGCGGTGAAATCCGCCGGCAGATCGGCCAGGCATTGCAGGCGGGTGATTGCCAGATCGCCGACCTGCATGTGTGGCAGGTCGGGCCGGGACACTTCGCGGCGATCGTGTCGCTGGCGGCGCGCCAGCCCCGCGACAGCGCGTACTACAAGGCGCGGCTGGCGCACATCACCGGGTTGTCGCACCTGACGGTCGAAACCCAGGCGGTCTGACGCGAATACCTAGGCTCTACTCGCAGGCCTGGGCGTCGCGCCGTGATGGGTCGATGCACGCCTGCCAGGTCTTGTCACCGAGCGCGGTGACCGGCAGGAAGCGGGTCATGTCATGCACGTACAGGAACACCCGGCCGGGTGTTTCGCGCAGCGCCTGGTGAAAGGGGGCAATCTGTTCGGGGGCCAGTACCACCTGGCCTTGCGCGTTGCTGCGGCCTTGCATCAGCACGGTCTGCACGGCGGGGTCCCACGAGGGCAAGGCGTCGTCGTCGAGCGTGTCGGCCGGCACGCGCACCACGCGCCAAGGCTCGTCGGGGATCTCGGTGGTGACGATCGGCGAGGCGCCGGCCGGCACCACCAGCACGCGGTCCGCCTTCGAGGGCGGCACGGCATAGGTGAGCAGCGCGTCGGGCCGGTCGGGATCAGGACGCGAGCGGTACAGGGCACGCAAGCTGCCATCCGCATTCAGGTCGCGCACCACTGCGCCCGCCGTGCCCGCGCGCAGGTCGATGGTGCGCAGCAATTGGCCTGCTTCGCTGCGCACGAAATAGACGGGGCGGGTGGGCGTGGCATCGCACTGGTCGGCGTACACGGCGCGGATGGCGCCGTGCGTGTCGCGGGCCACGCAGGCCTGGCGCACCAGGTGGTGGCCCGGCGAGAATTCGGCGTAGGCGGATAGGCGCCCCTGGGCATCGTAGGCCAGCCGGTAGCCGCCGGCATCCAGCAGGCGGCCGCGCACGATCTCGTTGCGGTCGATGCGGCACAGGCGGCCATCGGCGTCGCGTTGCAGCACGGCGGTAGTCGGCTGCCCGGCGGCGCGGGTGTAGACGCGCCAGTCCACGTCTTCGGTCCAGAAGCGCGGGGTGGGGTCGCCGTCGTTGGCGACCGAGATCAGTTCCGCTCGAGCCGGCACGCGTTCACCGCGCAGGCCCAGCAGGATGCCTTCGCCGTCCAGGAGCAACGCCAGGGGCTGGGCGCGCAGGCCTTCGGCGGCAGGGTCGGTGTTGAACGGCGTGGTGAGCGGCGGGCAGGCCGCCCAGCTCAGTGTCGGCGCCAGCGCCAGCAGCGCGGCAGTCAGCGCCAGGGCCATCTTGTGTCCGGTCGCGAGAGGCCGCGATGCGGGCAGGCTTGCGCAGCGCGGGTCGAACATCGGATCAGCCATGTTGCGCGTTATCCAGAAAACGTACCACGCCCCAGAATTCGCGGGTAATAGCGCCCAGCCGCAATCGTGGCCCGTCTTCGAATACCAGGAACGGATAGGCATCGCGTTCCAGCGTGCCATCCGGCGGCAGGTGATAGGGCTTGAAGCTGTCAGGGTCGTTGAAATGCCGTTCCAGCCTGCCGCCGCCGTCGATATGCAGATACCAGGCGCGCAGCGTCAGCGACGCTTTGCCGGGCGGCGTGTCGGTGTAGGGCCCGCCATCGCCGGCCACCACGGCCTGGCGCAAGACACCGATGGTCAGGCGCGCGGCACCGCGAAAGGCGATGCCGCCTGACACCGACCCGCCCGGCTGCGCGGCCAGTTGCCGCACGAAGGCCACGGCGCGTGATGACGGCACCACGGTATTGGCGAACAAGCGTTCGATATCCGCGTCGCTGGGGTCGCGCACCGCGGCCAGCTGGGTCAGGTCGTTTTCGAAGTCCTTGACCCACTGCTGGTAGCGCTGGGTCGCGGCCACGTGGTCAAAGGCATGCGCCGCGGGCGCCAGGGCCAGGCTGCACAGCATGAAGGTCAGGCAGGCGGCCGTGCGCTGGCGGTATGCACTGAGCCACGCAAGCACGGGTAACGTGAAGGGCATGCCGGGGCCTCCGGGTGGGCGTTGTGAGGGTCTGGCTGTTATGGCTGGGTGTTGTGTCGCATCAGAACCGCATCCGCCGCGGTCGGGCTCGCGGGGGATGCGGGGATTATAGGGAAAGACGGCGCAGGGAAAGACGGCGCCACGCCTTGCTGCGCTTGCCACAGGGCGCGATAGCGGCCGGGCTGCGCCAGCAGGCCTTCGTGGCGGCCCGACTGCACCAGCCGACCCTGGTCCAGCACCAGGATCCGGTCGGCCGCGACGATGGTGGACAGGCGATGCGCGATCACGATGACGCAGCGGTCCTGCACCAGGCGGTCGATGGCGGCCTGTACCGCCCGCTCGTTCTCGGTGTCGAGCGCGGCGGTGGGTTCGTCCAGGATGACGATCGGCGCATCCTTGAGCAGGGCCCGCGCGATCGACAGGCGCTGGCGCTCGCCGCCCGACAGGCGTCCGCCCGCTTCGCCCAGGCGGGTATGCCAGCCTTGCGGCAGCCGTTCGATAAAAGGCAGGCATTGCGCGGCGCGTGCGGCCGCAACGACGGCGGCCTCGTCCGCGTCGGGCCGCGCCATGCGGATGTTGCCCAGCACCGTGTCATCGAACAGATGCACCTCCTGGAATACGGTGGCGATCAGGCGGTGGTGGTCGGCCGGGTCCAGCGCGCGCAGGTCCACGCCACCGATCCGGATGGCGCCCGCCTGCGGGTCCGCGTGGCGCATCAGCAGCCGGGTCAGCGTGGTCTTGCCCGAACCCGACGGGCCCACCAGTGCGGTCAGGCCACGGGCGGGCAAGACCAGGTCCAGGTCGCGCAATGCCGGTGCGGTCGAGCCGGGGTACTGGAAACAGACGGCGTCGACCTCGATGGGCGCGGGACCGGGCGGGGGCGCCTGGCGCGGCCATTGCGGCAGCGGCGGCTCGGCCAGCAGTGTGTCGATGCGCGCCAGTGCGGCTTCGATCAGCGCGAAGATGGCGGTGTACGTCACGAAGGTCGCCAGCGGCTCGGCAAAGCGCACCACCAGCACCAATGCGGCGGCGAGCAGGGCGGGGTCCAGGCTGCCTTGCGTGACCCACAGCGCACCGACGCCCAGCAGGGCCAGCAACGCGGCTTCTACGGCCAGCGCGATCCACAGCGTGGGCTTGGCGCCCTGGCGATGGGCGCGGCGTTGCACGGCTTCGACCTCGGCCACGCGCGCCAGCAGGCGTTGCCGCGCGGCACCTGCGCTGCCGGTGGCCAGGCAGACGGGCAGGCCTTGCAGGTGTTCCAGTAGGTCGGCGCTGAGCGCCTCGTTGGCCTGGGCGGCCTGGCGCATGCCGCGGTCCAGGGCCGGCCGGCGCCAGCGGTACAACGGCACCAGGGCGGGAAACACCAGCAGCAGCGCCAGGCCCAGCCGCCAGTCCGCCGCCATCAGGGCCAGCGCCGCCACGGCCGGCGTGACGATGGCGGACAGGATCAGGTTGACCACCGTCACCACGTAGTTCATCTGTTCATCGACGCTGCCCAGCAACTGTGATGCCACTTCGCCGGCGCGCCGCTCTTGCAGCGCCAACAGCGGCATGCGGCGCAGCTGTTCGCCCAGCCGTACGCGCAATTCATGGGTCGCGCGGGCCATGTGGCCGTGGTAGTCAAAGCCTTGCGCGCGCCAGCGCAGCGCGGTGGCGGCCAGGCCCAAGGCCGTGAAGGCCAGCAGCCAGCCTGCCGAGCCGGGCAACGACGCGCCTTGCGCGATGCGCTGGAACAGCGGTGCGATGCAAGCCAGCGCCAGGCCTTGCAGCACGGCGGCCAACAGCAGCAGCACCAGGCTGGCGCGCAGCCGCGCAGCCTGGCTGCCGGCGCTGCGCAAGAGGCGGGCGCAGGTGTCCCGCCAGGGGGCGGTGGATTTGGGGGGCGGGTTCATGCTGGCTCCTTGCGCAGCGACGCGCCTAGCGTCCAGCGACAGGCCTGCTCGTGTTGCTGCCACAGCCGGGCGTAGCGGCCTCGCGCCGCCATCAAGCCGTCATGCGTGCCGGCTTCGGCCAGGCGGCCCTGGTCCAGCACCAGGATCTGATCGGCATGGCGGATGGTGGCCAGGCGGTGCGCCACCATGATGACCGTGCGGCCCTGCATCAAGGCCGTCAGCGCCGCGTTGACCGCAAGTTCTGTCTCGGGGTCGGCATAGGCAGTGGGCTCGTCCAGCACCAGAATGGGACGGTCCATCAGCACGGCGCGCGCGATGGCCAGGCGCTGCCGTTGGCCGCCGGACAGGCCCGCGCCGCCTTCGCCCAGCGGCGTGGCGTAGCCCTGCGGCAGCGCCGCGATGAAGTCGTGGGCCTGGGCTGCGCGCGCGGCTGCTTCGATCTCGCGCGGGCTGGCCTGGGGGCGGCCCAGCGCAATGTTGTCGGCGATGCTGCCGGAAAACAGCACGTTTTCCTGGAACACGAACGCCATGTGCTGCATCAGTGCATCGCGGTCCAGGTCGCGCACGTCGACTCCGCCCACGCGGATGCTGCCGGCGCCCACGTCCCAGAAGCGGGGAATCAGCCGCGCCACCGAACTCTTGCCGGCGCCCGATGCCCCCACCAGCGCGGTGACGCGGCCGGGCCGCGCGGTAAAGCTCAGGTCGCAGAGGGCGGGCGGGGCGTCGGGGCCGTAGCGGAAGGTGACGTGGTCGAATACCACGGACGCGTCCGTCGGGACGCCGTGCGAACCTCGCGGCGCGGGCAGGGGCGGTTCGGCCAGCACCTGCTGGATGCGTGTGATGCTGAGCTTGGCGCGGTCCACCATCTGCGCGAGCGACATCATGGGAAACACCGCCTCGGCCATGCCCATGCCCAGCAGCAGTGCGCCCAGCCACGCGGTGAAGTCCAGTGCGCCGCGGGGGATCCATGCCGCGCCCAGCCACAGCAGCACCGCCAGCGTGGGCATTGGGTTCAGCACGGCCAACGCAAAGCGCGCGGAAAAGCGCGATCCCCGATACCAGGCGGTGAGCACATGCAGGTAGTGCTCCAGCGCGGCCTGGTAGCGGCCGAAGGTGTTGCGGCCGGTGTCGAACGTGCGTACGGCTGGCATGGCCTGCACGTATTCGACGACGGCCTGGCTGACCTGCTCGCGGGCCTGGTGGTAGCGCTGCGTGATGGCCTGGTGGCCGCGCATGGCAATCGCCAGCACGCCCAGGCCTGTGAGCATCATGGCGGCAGCGGCCAGCGCCAGGCGCCAATCCAGCCACAGCAGCGCGGCCGCGCTGAGCAGCGGCATGGCGTAGGCGCGTGCGTACAGCGGCGTGCTGTCGGCCACGAAGGCGTGCAGCGCCTTGACGTCGTCGTGCGCCACCTTGGCCAGTGCACTGGGCCCCAACGCCTGCAAGCGGCCGAACGACAGCCGCGCCACGTGTTCGGCCAGGCGGGTGCGCAGCAGCACTTCCAGCCGGAAGGCCGCGTCATGCGACTGGTTGAACGCCGCCAGGCGCAGCATGCACGCCGCTGCCGTGGCTGCGGCAGCCAGCAGGGCGGGCGGCCAGGGAAACGTCTGCGGCATGCGCCACAAGGCGTGCAGGCTCAGCGCGACGCTCACCAATGCGGCGGTGGCGGCCAGCGCGCTCAGCAGCGACAGGCCCATCGCTACGCGGATGCGGCCGCGCACGGGGCGCAGGATGTCCCAGGGCGATGCCTGCTTCATGCCGCGTTCCCACGGTACAGCCAGGCGCTGGCCGCAATCGCCAGCACGGCCAGGCCGGCCGACAGCAGCACCACGCCGCCGTAGCCCAGGCTGATCGACAAGGTGGCGCCGGCCGCGGTCATGGCCATGACGAAGCCCTGGCTCAGGCTGTATTGCAGCGTGTAGTCGGTGGCGGGGCTGTCGGGGGACGCCTGGTCCATCATCAGGGTCGCCAGTACCGTGGCGGCCGGGTTGTACAGCAGGAAATACAGCACCACCGCCGCGCCCACCGCCACCGGGCTGTCCACGCCCAGGGCGGGCAGGCCGATGCCCGCGACGCCCAGCAATTGCAACCCGGCCGCGCCCAGCAGCGCCTGGCGCCGGCCGATGCGCGCCAGCAGCTTGCCGCACAGCAGCGCCGCGCCCACGCCCGCTATCGAGCCGAACACATTGACCACCAGGCCGATGCGCGCAAGCGTCCAGCCCGCATCGACCAGCGCGGGCATCAGGATGGAATACGCCGTGGCGCTGGACACGGGATACACCAGCAGCAAACCCAGCCAGCGCTTGCGGGCGGGCGTCTGCCAGAAGGCCAGCAGCCGGCCATACGACGCGCGGCGCCTGGCGATGGGCCGTTCGGGTTCGCGATAGGCCAGCAGTTGCGCCAGCGACACGGCGGTCAGTCCGGCCAGCACCCAGGCGCAGCCGCGCCAGCCCAGTGTGGGATACAGCATCAGCATCAGCCCGCCGCCCACCAGGTTGCCGACCAGGCCGCCCGCGATCTGCAAACCGTTGCCCAGGCCGCGCTGGGCGGGCGGCAGCAACCGGCACGCCAGCCCGTCCAGCGCAATGTCCTGCGTGGCCGACAGCACCGCGCTCGCCAGGCACAGCGCATAGACCACGCCGAAGTCGTCCTGCACGTCGTAGCAGCCGATGGCGATCAGCCCGGCGACCAGGCCGCCCTGCGTCAGCAGCAGCCAGCCCCGGTAGTGGCCCAGGCGGCCGATGGCGCAGCGGTCGATCCACGGCGCCCACAGCACCTTCAGCGGCCACACCATGCCCAGCAGATAGACCTGGCCGATGGTGTCCATGCCCGCGCCGCGTTCGCGCAGGATGGCCACCATGGCCACCACGAAGAACATCAGCCCCAGGCACTGCGTGCCGTACAGGCTGGCCAGCAGGCGCCACTCGCGCGGGGCCAGCGGCGGTTGAGGGATAGGTGTCACGGCCGCGCTCCGGTTCAGAAGGTGTACGACACGCCGACACCCAGCGTGCGGCCGCGCGCGGGCGCGCCGTAGGCGACCGACGGCGGGGCGAAGTAGCCATACAGGTCGTACTGTTCGTCCAGCAGGTTGCTGCCCCACACGTAGTATTCGGCGCGGCCGTTGGCGATGCCCAGGCGCGCGTCCAGCTTGTGGTAGCTGTCCAGGTCGAAATGGTTCTGCGGATCGGCGGCGCGCTTGCCCACGTATTGGTAGTCGACGCGCGCATGCAGCACCGGCGCCGACAAGCCCAGGAAGGCGGGCAGCGGCTTGCGGTAGGTGACGCCCAGCGTGCCATTCCAGCGCGAGACGTCGGGCACGCGGTTGCCGGCCTGCACGTCACCGTCGCCGATGCCATGGACCGCGGTCTTGATCTGGGCGTCGATGAAGCTCACGCCCGCCGTGAATGCCAGGCCATCGCCCGGCCGCCACACGGCCTGCAATTCGGCGCCGCGGCTTTCGGTGTCGGCGTTCAGGGCGCTGACGACGTAGGTGGCCGAGTCATACGACAGCAGGTGGTTGTTGCGCACGCGGTTCAGGTACACCGCGCCGTTCAGGCCGTACTGGCCGTCGGCGCTGTCGGTCTTGAAGCCCACTTCGAACGAATCGGTCTTGGCGGCCTTGTAGGGCTTGCTGTCGTCGGGTTGCGCGGCATAGTCGTTGAAGCCGCCGGGGTTGTAGCCGCGGGCATAGGTGGCGTACAGCGTGGCCTGCTGTGTCAGGGCGTACGACAGGCCGATGCGGCCGGTGGTGAAGCTGTCGTCCAGTTTGCGGCTGTCGGTCTGCACCATACCGCCGCCGTGGTACCTGGCGTTGTAGGTCTTGCGGTCCCACGACTGGCGCAGGCCCGTGGTGAGTTTCAGGCGGCGGGTCAGCGGGTAGGTCATTTCGCCATAGACGCCATAGCGGTCCGTGTCGAAGTCGCGGAACTTGGCGCTGGCGTCGCCGTAGGTGTTGCGCGGCGTGTCGTACGAACGCCGCGACGTGGAATACGACACCCCGGCGGCCCAGAACACGTCGCTTTGCGGCAGCGAGCTCAGGCGCAGGTCCTGCGTGAAGACGCGTTCCTTGGCCTCGTCCACGTTCCAGAACTCGCGGCTGCCGCGGCCCAGCGCGCTTTGCAGCTTGCCGTCGTAGACCACCGGCGCGATGTTGTAGGTATCGGTATAGGCCGAGGTTGCGGTCAAGCGGCTGCCGTCGAAGCGGTGATCCAGCTGCAGCGTGTAGCGCTCGATGGTCTTGCGGCTGTCCTGGAACAGGCCGGGGTCCATGTCCACCGACGCGGGCTTGCTGTAGGGCATCAGCACCAGTTGTTCGCCGTAGTGGCGCAGGCGGTGCCGCTCGGCCGACACCAGCGCGCTGGTGCGCGAGGTCAGGTCCCACAGCAGGCTGCCGCGAAACGCCAGGTCGCGCGGCTTGGACAGCGGGCCGCCGGTGCGGTCGTTCTCGATCCAGTGGTCGGATCCCGCGCTGCGAATGGCGAAGCGGCCGGCCAGCTTGTCGGTCAGCGGGCCGCCCACCGCCGCTTCGGTCAGGAACTGCCGGTCCTGGCCGACCTCGGCGCGCGCATAGCCTTCCCATTCGCGGGTCGGGCGGCGGGTGGTCAGGTTGATCGCGCCGGCTTCGCCCATGCCGCCGAACAGCGTGCCCTGGGGGCCTTTCAGGATTTCGATCTGGTCCGTGTCCAGCGTGCCGATGGCGATCTGGCGCGTCGACAGCGGGCTGCCGTCCACATTCAGCGCCACCGAGCTGTCGTCCATGCTCATCGGGTACAGCGCACCCACGCCGCGGATGTAGATGGTGGACACGTTGGCGCCGCCGGACGAGTTGACGTTTACGCCGGGCGTGGCGCGCAGCACCTGTTCCACGTTGAGCAGCCGGCGCTCTTGCAGCGTGATGCCGTCCACCACGTCCACGCTGTAGGGCAGGTCCTTGGGCGCTTCATCGGCGCCACGTGCATGCACGACAACGGGCGCCAGGGTGGCCGCGGTGGACGGGTCGCTTTGCGCATGCAGCGGAAACGCCATGGACAGGGCGAGGGCGCCCAGGGTCAGCGGGTTGGGGGGCGGAAATCGCATGGGGGGCCTTTCGGGAATCCGGGGTAAAGGGGTGGCACGCCGCAAGCAGGCCGGCCGGGGCCGTGATTGCGGGCATGAAGCAAATGGATAATAATGATTTCTATTCGTGTTTCTACCCGAATCCGATCACTCGCCCCGATCCGCTCACGTCCGCGCCGCTTCATCAGGCAAGACCTTCACGCCATCCCTTCCACGCAAGACGATCCCTGCCATGGCCCCCCAAGACGCCGGTCTACTCCCCATCTCCCGCGTGGTCGCCGACACGTCGGTGCTGCACCTGGGCCAGGACAGCCTGTGCCGCATCACGCGGCTGCCGCTGCAGGAAGGCGCCGAACTGGTCTGCTGGAGCAGCCGTTTCGCGCAACCCACCCGCATCGCGTTGCAAGACGACAGCGATCACATCCACTTCAGCTTCAACAGCCAGATGCAGGGCAAGGCGGCCTGCCATTTCGATGGCGCCAAGGGCGGGCAGACCTATGCGGTGGAAGCGGGCGCGGGCAGCATCAGCTACGGGCCGGGACGGCGGGGCAGCTATTACCAGCAGGGTCGTCTGGATAACGTGACGGTGATGGTGCGGCCCGAGGTGCTGTACGGCTGGGTGCAGGACCGGGATGCCGGCCTGGCGGACGGGCTGGGCAACGCCTGCTACCTGCAAGGCCATCGCGGCGCCGAACTGCACAGTGCGGCGCATCAACTGATACAGGGGCTGGGCCCGGGCACCGCGCCGCCGCGCCACGGCCTGTGGCTGCGCAGCCAGGCCTTGCTGCTGGTCAGCCTGTTCCTGGAAGGCCTGGGCCGGTCGCGCATGGCCTTGCCCTCCACCACCCAGCGCCGCCTGGCCCAGGTGCACGAACAACTGCTGGCGGACCTGAGCCGCCCGCCCAGCCTGGATGCGCTGGCCCGCGATTCGGGCCTGAGCGTGCCGACGCTGGTGCGCGCCTTCCGGCGGCACTATGGCCGCAGCGTCTACGACCTGTTCCAGCATGCCCGCATGCACCATGCGCAGCGGCAGCTCGCCGAGGGCAAGCTGTCGGTGCTGCATGTCGCGGCCGACCTGGGCTACAGCAATGCCAGCCACTTTGCCGCGGCGTTTCGCAAGCAGTTCGGGGTAAACCCGTCTGCGTTCAAGACGGGACGCGGCCGCTAGGCCTTTTCTCTCGGTGAAATTGGAACTCTTTCGGTTGTGATGTTACTGATCGGGATCGCCGATGTGCTGGAGTTCCGTCATGACCCTGTTCTGTACCCGTCCCTTGCCGCTGATGCTGGCCCTGACCGCCGCGCTGTATGGCGCACCGCCCGCTTTCGCCGCGGGCGCAGGGGGCAATGGCGGAGGGGGCGTGTCCGGCGGCGGCGCGTTTGGCGGACCGTCCCTGGTGGGCGATGGGGGCGCTGCGTTCGGCCAGGTCGGGCAGAACGGGACCGGCGTGAGCGGGGGCGCGCCCGGTAACAGTGGCGGTGATGTACTGGGGTCGGGAGGCGCGGGGCAGACTGGGATGCAGGGGCCGGTCGTGAGCTTGAACCCTTTCGCGTCCGTCGTCGGCGGGGGCGGCGGGGGCGGCGGCCTGATCATCGTCCAGTCCATGCTCGGACTCACCTCCATGGGCGGCAGCGGCGGTATCGGGGTGCAGCTATCCGGCGCGGCGGCGCACCAATTGGACAACCAGGGGTTGATCGTGGGCGGCGGGGGCGGCGGCGGTGGGATGATCGACTGGGGCTCAGTGCCGAATCCGATTCCGGACCCGGCCAGCGCGCGGGGCGGCCAGGGCGGCGCGGGCGTGCTGGCGCAAGGGACTGGCGCGGTGCTGGTCAATAGCGGGCAGATCTGGGGCGGCGGCGGGGGCGGGGGCGGTCGGGTGGTCACCCAGGACAGCAGTCACGCGTCGGTGATCCTGGTCAACCGCGGCGGCGATGGCGGCGCGGGCGTCGTGCTGGCGGGCGACACGCAGCGCCTGCTCAACCTGGGTGAAATCCGCGGTGGCAACGCCGGGACGGGGGGGCCGTCGGGCCTGGGCCAAGGCGGCATCGGCGTGCAGGTGACCGGCAATGACACCATCGTCACTCAACAGGGCACGATCATTGCGGGGCTGGACGGCGGCGGCACCCGCGGCATCGCCGTCTCGCTGTCGGGCACTGGCAATACGCTGGTGCTGACGCAAGGGTCCACGACCCTGGGCGACGTGGTGTTCAGCGCGGGGGGCGGCAATCGCTTGCAGATCGGTGGCGGGTCGACGGCCACGGTTGCCCTCACTGGAAATCTCACGTTTGGCACGACCGGCCTCTATAGCGTGCGCGCCACGCCCACCGCGATGGACCGGCTGGACATCAGCGGCCAGGCGGCGCTGGCGGGCGCCACGGTCGAGGTCGCGGCGCAGGCCGGCACCTATAACGAACATTTCAGCCAGGTGGTGCTGACCGCGGGCGGCACCTTCGTCAATTCGCGCTTTGCCGGGGTGACCAGCAACCTGGCGTACCTGACGCCGTCGCTGTCGTATTCGGCCGACGACAAGCAGGTGACCTTGACGCTGACGCGCACGGTGGTGCCGCCGGTCGATCCGGGGACGCCGGTTGATCCGGTCATCCCGGTCAACCCTGTCACGCCGGTCGACCCCGGTACTGGCGGCACGCCGCTGCGCTTTGCCGATCTGGTGTCCGGGCGCAACGCCCGCGCCGCGGCCAATGCGGTCGAATCGATGCCGGCCTCGAACAGCGTCTACGGCGCCGCCATCGGTCTGCCCGTGGGCGCACCGCAAGGATTTTTCGCGGGCCTGTCGGGCGAGGCGCATGCCACCGTGGCCGCCGGCCTGAACAATCTGACCAGCGCCGTGCGCAACACGCCGCTGGATCAACTGCGCGGCAACCTGGCCGCGGGCAGCACGGCGGGGGCGCCGACCGCCGCCGCCGGGGTAAGCGATGCCGCGCCGTTGGCATCGGCCCTGCCGGCATCGCAAGCGCGTCCGGCCTGGGCGCAATTGATCGGCAATTGGCAAAGCATCGGCGCCAGCGGCGGCAATGCCTCGGCGCGCCAGCACACCGGCGGCGTGTTCGCAGGCGCGGATGGCGCGGTGGGCGGCGGCTGGCGCCTGGGCGGCGCGGTCGGGTACACGGACTCGCGCCTGACGGTGGACGACCTGGCCTCGCGCGCCGATGTTTCCAGCTACAGCGCCATCGTCTACGGCGGCAAGGCCTTCTCGATCGGCGCAGGCAAGCTCAACCTGATGGCCGGTGCGGCGTATTCCTGGCACGACATCCAGACCCGTCGCCAGATCGGCGGCGGCGGACTGGACCAGACGCTGACCGCAGACTACGGCGGCAATACCACGCAGGTGTTCACTGAGCTGGGTTACGCGTTTGGCGTCACCGACGGCCTGACGCTGGAACCGTATGCCGGCGTCGCCTGGGCGGGTCAGCGCGTGCGCGGCTTCAGCGAATCCGGCGGCAGCGCGGCCCTGTCCGGCGAATCGAGCAAGAACGACACCACCACCACCACGCTCGGCCTGCGCGGCAAGCAGGCCGTGACGCTGGGCACGCTGGCCGGTTCCGTTTCGGCCGGCCTGGGCTGGCGTCACGCGTTCGGCGACCTGACGCCGACCTCGCGCCTGGCCTTCGATGCGGGCCAGGCCTTCACCGTCACCGGTGCGCCGATCAGCCGCGACGCCGCCCTGGTGGAACTGGGTGCGGACCTGGCCGTCAGCCGCGGCGCGACCATTGGCCTGGCCTACGCGGGCCAATACGCCAGCGCCAACCGCGACCATACCGGCCGCCTCGAAGTGCGCTGGCAGTTCTGAGCAAGCGTCGGCCCCGACGAACCCGGCTTTGCACCAGGCGATGCGCGGCGGCACGGATGCGCTGCGTCCGCCACGCGTGCCACTCTCACCACGCTTGCCTGGCCAACGCCTCGCCCGCCAGATCGAACAGCCGGCGTGCGTCCGGCGTCAGCCCCAGCATATGGATGCACGCATGCACCATGCCTGGCAGCAGGTGGTCGCGCGCATCCACGCCGGCCTCGCGCAGCTTGCGGGCATAGGCCTGCCCTTCATCGCGCAGCGGATCGTATTCGCAGATCAGCAACGTGGCGGGCGGCAGGCCGGCCAGGTCGGCGCGCAGCGGCGATGCATAGGGCGACGCACCGTCGGCCTCGTTCACCAGATAGGTGAACCAGCAATAGCGCATCACTTCTTCGGTCAGGAAGAAATTCTGGCCGTACGCCTGGTACGACGCTGTTGAAAAGTCGTGGTCCACCACCGGATAGCACAGCAACTGGTGGGCAATGGCCGGACCCTGGCGATCGCGCGCCATGATCGCGGCGGCCGCGGCCAGGTTGCCGCCCGCGCTGTCGCCGCCCACTGCGATGCGCGCGGGATCGATGCCCAGGCGATCCGCGTGCTCGGACACCCAGACCAGCGCGGCATAGAAGTCCTCGAGTGGAATCGGGAACTTGCTTTCCGGCGCCAGCCGGTAGTCCACCGACAGCACCTTGCATTGCGTTGCGTTGGAGAGCGCGCGGCAGGGGTTGTCGTAAAGCGCCAGCGAACACTGGAACCAGCCGCCGCCGTGTGCGAACACCAACGCCGGCAGCACGGCATCGGGCGCCGCGCCGTCAGGGGTGTAGGCGCGCACGCGGATCGGATGGCCCTCGTGGCCGGGCACCGTCCAGGTGTCGATGGCCGCCACCGCTTCGAGCGGGCCATGCAGTTCACGCAAGCCGATCTCGGCGGCCTCGCGGCGCGCCGCCAGCTCCAGCGGCGCAGCCACCGACGACAGGCGCCGCAGATAGGTATTGATGCGGGGATCCAACGGCATGGCTCAGCCCTCGCGCGACAGGAACGGCAGCAGGTGCGCCAGGAATTCGTCCGGGCACTCTTCCGTCACGAAGTGGCCGCAGTCCGGGATGATGGCGCCGCGCACGTCCGTGGCCGCGCGCTGCATGGTCACCAGCGGGGCATCGCGCGTGGCGTGCTCGGCGCCGATGGCCAGCACCGGCATCGTCAACGGCGTGCGGGCGCGCTCGGTGTTCTGGCGCACCGTCTCGGGAATCGCGCGGTAATACGCGAAGCCGCCGCGCAGCCCGCCCGGCGCCGCATAGGCATCGATGTACGCCTGCGCCGCCACGCGGTCGCGGCGGTGCGACCACTTGTCGAACATATACGTCAGGTAGGCCTGTTCGCGGCCGGCGATCAGCGCCTCGGGCAGGTCGGGCAGGCGGTTGAACATGAAATGCCACAGGAACACATTGTCGGCCGGCGGCGCGAAGATCGTCGGTTCGGGCGCCAGGCCGGGAATCACGGCCTCGGTCAGCGCCAGGCGCGAGACGACGCCCGGAAAATCGCTGGCCAGCGCATAGGCCACCCACATGCCGATGTCGTGCCCCACCACCTGGTAGCGCGCGTGGCCCAGCTGCGTCATCAACTGATGCAGCGTGGCAGCAATGGCGCCGGTGTCGTAGCCGCAGGAAGGGTGGTCCGAATCACCGGTGCCCGGCGGGTCCACGGCAATGGCCATGTAGCCCTGGGCGGCCAGCGCGTGCATCACGTGACGCCAGGTCAGCCAGGTCTGCGGCCAGCCGGGTATCAGCAGCACGGGTGTGCCGCTGCCGGCGATGGCGCAATGCACGCGCGCGCCGTTGACGATGAGATAGCGATGCGAAAAGTCCGCGCCCGCGGGAAGGTAGGCGTCGTGGGGATGGGTCATGACTGCGTGTCCAGATTCGTTATGGTTCAAGAGTGAATTCAGGCAATGCCGAGCAGCGTGTTGATCTGGCGCTGGTCGATCGCGGCGCCCGCGAAGTCATCGAAGATCTTGTCGGTCACCGGAATGATGTGCTGCTTGATGAAGGCCGCGCCTTCACGCGCACCGGTCTGCTGGTCCTTCAGGCAGCATTCCCATTCCAGCGCCGCCCAGCCCTGATAGCCGTGGTGCGCCAGCTTCGAGAAGATCGCCTTGAAGTCCACCTGGCCGTCGCCCAGCGAGCGAAAGCGTCCGGCGCGGTTCACCCACGACTGATAGCCGCCGTAGATGCCCTGGCGTCCGGTCGGATTGAATTCCGCATCCTTCACATGGAACATGCGGATGTGGTCCTTGTAGATGTCCAGGTAATCCAGGTAGTTCAGCTGCTGCAGCACGAAATGGCTGGGGTCGAACAGAATGCCGCAGCGCGCGTGGCCGCCGACGCGTTCATGGAACATCTCGAACGTCACGCCGTCGTGCAGGTCTTCGCTGGGATGGATCTCGAAACACAGATTCACGCCTTGTTCATCGCAGGCATCCAGCACCGGCAGCCAGCGGCGCGCCAGCTCGTCGAAAGCGGTCTCGATCAGCCCTTCGGGGCGCTGCGGAAACGGAAACAGATAGGGCCACGCGAACGAGCCCGAGAACGTGCCCATCTCCGTCAGGCCCAGCCGGCGCGAGGCCTGTGCCGCCAGCAGCAGGTTGCGGCGCGCCCACTCGGTGCGCGCCTGCGCATTGCCACGCACCTGCACCGGTGCAAACGTATCGAACATCGCGTCATAGGCCGGATGCACCGCCAGCAACTGACCGAAGATATGCGTCGTCAGTTCGCTGATCACCAGGCCGTGACTCGCCAGCATCCCCGTGATCTCGTCGCAATAGTCCTGGCTGGTCGCGGCCAGCTCCACATTGAAAAAACGCTCGTCCCAGGCCGGCACCTGCAACGCCTTGAAGCCCAGCCCGGCGGCCCATTCGGCCACGGCTGGCAAGCTGTTGAACGGCGCGGCCGCGTCGCTGAATTGCGCCAGGTGGATGCTGGGGCCTTTGAGGGTCTGCAGGGCAGGGGCTTGCTTGGAGTGCGTGTGCATGATGATTTCAGTCAGTGACCCGCCGCCAATCGGCAGGTTCAATTGTTTGTCAACCGACAAAGAATAGACCGAAACAGGCACCCCGCGCAAGCGCCGCTGCGCACATCGCTATCGTCAGGCGCGGCGGTACACTACGAAAAACATCAACTCTTCAGGCACGACATGGCAGGCAGACCCCGCGAATTCGACCGCGACACCGCATTGCAACAGGCCATGCTGGCCTTCTGGCAGCATGGCTACGAAGGCACGTCCATGGCCGATCTGGTTGCCGCCACGGGGCTGGCGTCGGCGCGCCTGTATGCCGCCTTCGGCTCCAAGGAATCCCTGTTCCGCGAAGCGGTCGAACGCTACGAAACCGGCGACGGCAGCTTCGCCGAAACCGCCCTGCAATCCGCCGACGTACGCGAAGCCGTCGAAAAAATGCTGCAGGATGCCGTCGCCACCTACACCCGCCGAGGCCGTCCGCAAGGCTGCATGGTCGTCACCGCCGCCACCAACTATGCCGCCGACAACGAGCCCGTCATGCGCTGGCTGACGTCGCACCGCAAGGCCCGCACCCAATCCATCATCGACCGCCTGGACGCCGCGCAACGCAGCGGCGAGCTCAAGCCCGGCACCGACGTGCAAGCCCTGGGCGACTACTACGCCGCCGTCCTGCACGGCCTCTCGGTACAAGCCCGCGACGGCGTCAGCCGCCCACGCCTGCTGGCCCTGATCGGGCCGTCCATGGCGCCGCTGGCCGAGGCCAAGGCTTGACGTAGCGCTCGTCGCTATAAAAAAAGTCCGCTTCAACCTGCGCCCCAACTCGCGTCCAAAACCAGCACCTCGACGTGCGTCAGCCCCCGCCAAATTGCAGCCGTCATGAGCCTGTTGCGTGCGTGGCCTGTGGGGCGGGGCGTGTAGATGCGCCCGACGGAATCCGAAGGAGTCGCCGAAGGCGAGGACGAGGATGAGGATGGGGAAGTCCGGAGCGAAGGCTCCGGACCGCAATCGTAGCCCCGCCCCACAGGCCACGCACGCAACAGGCGGCTCAAGAACCCCACTCGTCCACGTACAACAACGCGCGAGTCCAAAACCAAAAAAACCAGGGCCACTCCCCCTGGAACGCCACTTGCGGATACCCAGGTTCCGAGCGCAAACACCGCTCCGAACCTGGCCGGCCTTCCCCAAGCACCGGTCATTTCTTCAAGCAAGTGGCAAGACGACACCTCCCATGATGGACAGCGCGGCAACCCCGCACAGGAGAACAGCGATGGAACAACAGCAGACCACCCATATCGTCGGCGACCCCAAGACCTCGGCCCAGGGCCCCGGCCCCGAAGTCATGGCCGCCAACACGCTCGAAGGCAACGACGTCTATAACGCCGAAGGTGACACCCTTGGCGACATCAAGGCCATCATGATCGACGTGCCGCGCGGGCGCGTTGCCTACGCCGTGCTGTCGCGCGGCGGCATCCTGGGCATGGGCGAAAAGCTCTTCGCCATTCCTTGGGCCGCCCTGAAACTGGATACCGATCGCAAGTGCTTCGTGCTGCACGTCGACAAGGAAACCCTCAAGAACGCGCCCGGGTTCGACAAAGACAACTGGCCCCGCATGGCCGATGAAACCTGGGCCCGCGATCTGCACAAGTACTACAACCAGGACATCTACTGGTAGGCGCTTTCCACCAGGCGCAGCAGCAGGCGGGCCAGCAGCTCGCGTTCCGCCGGCTCGAAAATCGCACAGGCCTCGTCGTCCATCTGTTTCAGGACGGCGCGGCCTGGCTCCAGCTTGCGCATCGCCGCCGGTGTCAGCGACACCAGGCTGCTACGCCCGTCAGTCGGCGACGGTTCGCGCCGCACCAGCCCGTCGCGTTCCATGCGCGCCAGCAGTTGCGCCATGCTGGGCTGCTCCACCCCTGTCGTCTCGGCCAATGCCTTTTGCGTCATCCGGCCGCCACCCTTCAACGCCACCAGCACCGGCAGCTGTGACGCCGTCACGCCCAGCGGCCGCAACCGCTCGTCGACCTGTTTGGCCATGACGCGGGCGTACTGGTTGATGAGCAGGGTCGGCATCTGCCGGGGTTGCCAATCGACGGGGTCGGCCATGAATATCCTTTTACTTTAATAGGCACCTATGTAATATACATAGGCACCTATCAAGTTAAAGGAAATGCCGCCATGCCGCAACCCCTTGCCATCGCCATCATCGGCGCAGGCCCCGCCGGCCTGACCGTCGCCAATGTGCTGCAGCGCCACGGCTGGCGCGCCGACCTCTTCGAGGCCGACGCCGCCCTGGGCGCCCGCGACCAGGGCGGATCGCTGGACCTGCATCCCGGCGAAGGGCAATTGGCGCTGCACAAAGCGGGCCTGTTCGATGCCTTCATGGCGATTGCCCGGCACGAAGACCAGGAACAGCGCCTGGCCGACCATGCCACCGGCGAACTGCTGCGCGAGGAAATCCCCGAACCCGGCGCCGGCGATCATCCGGAAATCGACCGAGTGGTGTTGCGCGAACTGCTGCTGCAACGCTTGGCGCCCGACACGGTGCGCTGGGGCGTACGCCTGCACGAGGTAGTGGCGCGCCCCGACGGCCGCTACGACCTGCGATGCCAGGACGGCCTGGCAGGCCCCTACGACCTGGTGGTGGGCGCGGACGGCGCCTGGTCCAAAGTGCGCGCCGCGCTGACGCCCGTGCAACCGGCCTACACGGGCGTCACCTTCGTCGAGCTATGGCTTACTGATGTCGACCGGCGTCATCCAGAGATCGCCCGACGCGTCGGCCACGGCACCTATTTTGCGATGCATGGCGGCGCGGGCATCGTCGCGCAGCGCAACGGCAACGCCACCCTGCGCGTCTACGCCGCGATCCGCACAAGCCCCGAAGAAACCGACCGCCCCGATCTGTCGCTGGCCGGCATGACCCGCGAAGACCTGCTGGCGCGCTTTCCCGGCTGGGCGCCGTCGCTGCTGGCCATGATCCGCGAGGCAGACCGGATCGCCGCGCTGCGGCCCATCGTCGCCTTGCCGCCAGGCACGCGCTGGCCCCACCGCGCCGGCCTGACCCTGGTCGGCGATGCCGCCCACGTCATGCCGCCGCTGGGCGTGGGTGTGAACCTGGCGATGCTGGATGCGGCGGAACTGGCCGAAGCGCTGGTCGACGGCGGCGACTGGCGGGCGGCGCAGCAACGTTACGAAGCCCGTATGCTGGACCGCGCTGGCGAGATCGCGGCGCAATGCGCCCAGTCGTTTGAAGAGATGTTCGAGAAAGAGGGAGGGCTGGCCTTGCAGGCGCAGCTGGATGCGCATCGACGCTAGCTTCTCGCCGGGGTGGGCACGAAGCGCGCCCTGTGATGGAACCTCGCGGCCATGCCGGTTACTAATGCCTCGACCGCCTGAACCATCAAGGCGAAGGCCCTGGTGCGCCGACGTGCGCACCTCACCCCAGGGAGAGGACCATGCGTGCCGAAGTCTTTCGCTTACGTGTTGCCGAGCTTGGCCAGTTGCTCGGTAAACCCGACTTGCCTGTCAACGACGGGCAAGTCTGTTCGATTCAAGTGAACGAGTCATGCTGGGTGCATATCAGCTACGACGCTGAGCACGACCGGGTGCATTGGACCGCGCTAGTGGGCAGCGTCGTCGGCGCGGGCCACGCCTCGTTGTTCCGGCATCTGCTTCGCTGCAACATGCAAAGGGCTCTGACCGCCGGCGGCTATTTCGGCGTAAGCGAGCTGACTGACGCCATCACCTATTGCTATCACGAACCGCTGGAGACCCTGCACGCACAGCGTTTTGGCGCCGTGTTCGAGTCCTTCAGTGGCATGGCGACGTATTGGACTGCGCGGCTGGCAGAGCGCGCCGCGCGGCAAAACGCAGTTGATGAGAGCGTGGCTACCGCAAGCGCCGGCGATCCGGGCGCATTGATCAACCGGGCCTGAGGAGGGTAAGACATGGGCATCGAGAGCAATATCCAGAATCCAGTCGGAATGGAACAATGGCGGCAGATCGCACAGGCGGGCGACACGATGCGGGTGGTCCTGAACGGCAGCGGCGGCGTCCATGGTCAGGATGCGCCGCAGACTGCGCCCGACTACGCAGTTCAAAACCAGCAGGCATTCGACAACCTGTTCTCGGCTTTGCATGGGACGGGGCATTCCGATGAGGCGATGGGAGTGCTGCGTGACTTATTGGAACGCACGCGGGATAGCGGCCTGCCGCTGACCGGCGCTTTGGTGCATCAAGCGCTGCATGTGGCCGATGACTTCGCGCCGCCGGATTGCGTGGCGCTATGCCGAAAGTGGGATGTCATCGGTCAGACAGACGTATTGTCGCCGCGTACCGATTTGGGCTATGCGTTCCACAGCGAACTCGACATCGTCATGATGAACCGGTTGATTACGCAGTTCGGCGCCGACGCCCAGCCCGGGCAGATGCGGCAAGGGCTGGAAGAGATGATTGCCCAATTGCGTGATGCACAGGGGATCGGCCCGGAAATTCGAGAAAAGACCGATTCGGTGCTGCGCATGCGGTTGGAGCAGGTTCGTTTCGGAGAACGTGCCGAACAGCTGACGCACACCTCATTGGGCGAGCTCGAGGATGCTGCCAGCGATGTCTACAAGCTGGTTATGGACGGGCAACACCACGCTTATGGTGCGGCCTACTTCGAGAACGAGCGCGGCTACATGGCAGGTATGTTGAGTGCCTTGAACCTGATGCTGGACGAAGTGACACAGCCATTGACCGCGGATAGCTACCTGGCCTTGCACGACACCGCAGTGGCAGGGGTGCACAAGCGCGACCAGATGGGAACGGGTAGCCTGTTTCAGCAGGGGTATCGGGACAACGAAGGGGTCATGTTCGGCTTGGGCCTGAGCAACTGGTCCGTGGAAGGCAGGCTGGAATTCGAGGCTTCGGCCAAGGCGAGCGATCCCCAGGCCTGGGTGAGAGTTATGCAGCATCCCGTGCAACTGGCGGACTACGTGGTGGCGCAGGCCAAGCCGGCGCAGCAATGCAGGGAAAAGGCGGCCGCCATCATCCAGACCTACCACGATGAGCTCGCCCTGGCGCAGGATGAAGAAGGCAAGCTCGCCTGCATCGCCAAGTGTTGCCAGGATCTTGATCAGCATCACCTTTTCGCGGACGGCAACATCCGCACCGCGGCGTTCCTGACGCTCAACAAGCTGCTGCTGCAGAACGACATGAGTCCAGCGCTGTTCAAGGATCCTAATGTGCTGGACATGCATTCGATCAAAGAGATCGTCGATTTCATCCGGACAGGGCAAGCGCTGTACGGCGAGTTGCTGTCGACCTGATCGCCTCAGTCGGTCGCCAGGTACGCCTGCCCGCCCGGCTTCAGGTACGGCGTCAGATCGCTGAACGGCACCAGCGCCAGCGTGCCCAGGCAGATGCCCGACGCGTGGCCCACGCCGGACACCGACAGGCTCAGCGCGCCGGGTGCCTGGGCGCCCAGCACCAGGTTGTCGGGCCACAGGCTGGCGCAGCCATCCTTGGACGGGTCCTTGGTGGTGCCTTCGGCTTCGGCAGCGGCCAGCGTGCGTTGCACGGTGGCCGTGATGTCGACCAGGGTCGCGCTGGCCTGGGGGCGGCCACGGCCGCGCGGCGCGTAGGCGTCGAAGACGCGGTTCCAGTCCAGGTATTCGCCGCGCAGCAGGTCGTAGGTGTAGGGTTCGAAATGGTTGTCGGGGTGCGCGCCGCCGCAATCCAGGCTGCCGCTTTCGGTCACCGTCATCAGTGCGCGCGACAGCCAGGTGACGGTGATGACCTCATCGTCGACATTGCCCAGCGTGCCTGCACCGGGAAAATCACCCATGCGGGTGTAGGCCTCGGCTTTGCATTGCAGCGCGCCCAGGCTCTTTTGCCAATGGCGCTGTTCCAGCAGGTGATTCACGCGCGTGCGGACCTGTTCATCCGGATGGCGCGTCAAGCGCGGATACGGAAACTGCGTGCGCGGATCGCGCCACATGCGGTAGGCCACCGCGCCCTGGCTGATTTCGTCGCCCACCGGTTCGGCGTGGCCGGTCAGCTTCAGCGTGTCGTAGGGGGCTTGCTCGGCGTTGATCTCGGGCAAGGTCGCAATGCCGTTGTGGACTTCGGTGGCCGGCCGCGCCTTGGGGTCGTATTCGGCCACGCGGCGCAGTTCGAATGCGCGCGGCTTGCCGTTGCGCGCATCCGTCCAGGTGCCGCGATACCCCTGCGCATCCAGCGTGCCCTGCCAGGTGGCCGCGGTGGGCGGCGTCTCGGCCGCTGCCGTATTGCCCGGTTGATCGCGCTTCCAGAAGGGCGGCGGTTCCGCCAGCGCCTGCGCAGTGCCGCGCAGGGGAATGTCGACGCCCGTCTTCGGGTAGAAGTAGCGCCCGCTCAGCACGCCGTCCGCGGCCGCCTGGGCATCCAGTTCCATCACGACTTCGCCGGCGCCTTGCAGCGTACCGGTGTAGACGACTTTCGGGGCGGCGTGGGCGGCGCCGAGAGACAGCGCGGCAAGCAGGCAGCCGTGCAAACGGGTGGAGAAGCGGGGCATCGGATCGCCGTCCAGGAGTTTGGGGGTCGGATCAATATACCAGTGCGCGCAACGCGGTGCGGAAGTGGCGGCCGAAGATCTCGGTCAGTTCGTTCGGCGCGTTGTGGCTGGCCTTGATCTCGGCAAAAGAAAAATCGATGGGACGCGTCAGCGGCCGCACTTCGCAGCCGGACAGCGGCGCGGTCTGCGCGCTGAAGGGGTCCAGGATGGCCAGCCCCATTCCCTGCGCCACGAACCCCATGACCCCGGCGGACCAACTGGCCTCGAAGCGCGCGGATGGCGCAACGTTGGCGCTGCGGAAGATGGCGTCGATCTTGAGCCGGGTGGAATTGTTGGCCGCCAGCGCCACGAAGGCCTGGCCGTCGAAGTCGGCCACGTCGATGCGGGACTTGGCGGCCAGCGGATGTCCGGGCGGCAGCACGCAGACGCAGTTCGCCGTCATCACATCGCAATCGACGCCGCGGTCACGGTCGATGGGCGTCATGGCGTAGCCCAGGTCGAACTGGCTCGAGGCGGCCAGCTCGATGACTTCGGGCGAGTTGTAGGTGAACAGCGACACGCCCACGCCGGGGCATTCGGCGCTGAACGAGCGGATCACCCCCTGAATGAAATGGCTGCTGAGGCTGGGCATGACCACCAGCCGCAACTGCCCCTCGCGCCGGGAACGGATGCGCTCGGCGGCACGCGACACCTTGTCCAGGCCCAAAAACACGCGTTCGACCTCGACGAACAGCGACTTGGCTTCGGCCGACGGCACCAGCCCGCTATGGCGGCGTTCGAACAGCACGAAGCCGACGTCTTCCTCGAGCTCGCGAATGATCTTGCTGACTGCGGACTGGGTGACGAACAGCGTGTCGGCCGCGACGGTCATGCTGCGCACCAGCATCACGGTGCGAAAGACTTCGATGTGGCGCAGGGACAGCATGCGGGGCTCGACCAGGGGGGAAACAGCCCAGACGGTACATGAGTTCAGCTACTGCTTCAATGAAAAAAGGTCCTTTGACGGAATGTATGGCCGGTTCTGTAATGACCCCATGAACACGACACACACCCCCTCTCAGGCTGAATCCGCTGTCAGCGGCCTGTTGCGCCACGCCCTGGCGCCCGAAGCGCAGCACGGCATCTTCCTGCCCTGGATACAAGCCGGCTTCGCGGCATCGCTGCCGCTGCTGACGCAGGTCAACCAGGCGCACCTGGCGGCGCTGGATGCCGCCGGCCTGATCGACCGCGGACATGCCGCGGCCCTGGCGCGCGAGATTGCCGCGCTGGACGCCGCGGGCGCCGATGCCTTTGCGCTGGACGGCGCGCTGGAAGATGTCTATTTCAACTACGAGGCCGAACTGATCCGGCGCGTCGGCCCCGAACTGGGCGGGCGGCTGCATCTGGCGCGCAGCCGCAACGACTTGCAGTCGACCCTGGACCGGATGCGCGCCCGCGATGTCGCCGTCACCCTCCTGACCGAAACGCTGCGCCTGCGCCGCGCGCTGCTGGCGCGCGCCGATGGCTTGCTCGATTGCGTCATGCCTGGCTACACCCACATGCAGCACGCCCAACCGATCACCTATGGCTTTTACCTGCTGGGCATCGAGCAGAGCTTGCAGCGCGATACGCGGCGACTGCTGGCGGCGTTGCAGGAAATCAACCACTGCCCGCTGGGGGCGGGGGCGCTGGCCGGCAACCCCTTTGCCATCGACCGCAAGCTGACGGCCGTGCTGCTGGGGTTCGATGCGCCGGTGCCGCACACGCTGGACGCGGTGGCCTCCAAGGACGCGCTGCTGGAATTGCTGATCGCCGCGACCTTCGTGGCCACCACTTTCGGCCGCCTGGCGCAGGATTTCTATTTCATGTCCACATTCGAGGTGGGTACGCTGGCGCTGCCCGACAGCCTGGCCATCACGTCCAGCATGATGCCGCAGAAGAAAAACCAGGCAGTGCTTGAATTCCTGAAAGGGCGCCAGGCCCATCTGCTGGGCGCCGCCATGACCGGTTTTGCCGCCTTCCGCGCCGCGCCGTTCACCCATGTGCTGGACAGCAACGCCGATGGCCTGCAATGGCTCTGGGCCGCGTTGGACGGCGTGGCTGGTCTGCTGCCCGTGGTGCGCCTGGTGGTGGAAGGCGCCGAACCGCAGCGCGCGCGCATGGCCGAACTGGCCGCCGCCAACTTTGCCACGGCCACCGATTTTGCCGACCTGCTGGTGCACCGCGAAAAACTGCCGTTCCGCGATGCCCACCACGTGACGGGCCGGGTCGTGCGCCGGGCCATCGACCAGGGCATCGCGCCGGCTGCGATCACGCCGGACCTGGTGGCGCAGGCTTCGCAGGAAATCCTGGGCCATCCGCTGCACCTGGATGCCGCGGCGTTGCGCGACGCGTTCGATCCGGCGCAGGCCGTGGCGCGGCGCGTGGGGTGCGGCGGTCCGTCGCCAACGGATGCGCGGCAGATTCTGGACCAGTCGCGCGTTCGACTGGCCGACGACGACGCCGCGCTGCTGCGCATCGGCACGCGCCTGCAATCGGCGGGCCGGTCGCTGGCCGATGCCGTGGCGCAATTGCAGCGCTGATTTGCCGGCCCCGCGTCATTCGCACGCATTCATCGCATTGATCAACCCGGGCGCGCAGACCCGGGCCTGTCGACCTGGGCATTTCGCATCGGGCACTCTGGAGACATCCATGTTCAAGCATTCCCGCGCAGCATTGTTGGAATCCCTGGCGGTCACCGCTGCGGCGGCCGCGCCACCCGCCTTGGCGCAAGTGCGCCTGATCGTGCCGTTTGCCGCGGCGGGCACGCAGGACCTGGTGGCCCGCGCCATCCAGCCCGCGCTCGGCCAGGCGCTGGGCCAGACCATCGTGGTCGAGAACCGTGCGGGGGCGGGCGGCACCGTGGGCATGGCGGTGGTGGCCACCAGCCCACCCGATGGCAACACGATGGCGCTGGTGTCGTCCAGCCACAACACCAGCGCCTGGCTTTACCCGAAGCTGCCGTACGACGCGCAAAAGAGCTTTGCGCCCGCCGCGCTGATCGGCCGGACCGGCTTTGCGTTGGCGGTGGCCAACGACGTGCCGGTGTCATCGGCCGGTGAGCTGATTGCCTACGCCAAGGCGCATCCCGAAGGCTTGAACTATGCGTCGGCCGGCAACGGCAGCGCAGGCCATCTGGGCATGGCGCGCTTTCTGGAAATGGCGGGCATCGCGATGCAGCACATTCCCTATAAATCCACCGGCGAGGCCATCAACGACGTGCTGGCCGGCCGGGCGCAGGTCATCATGGCCCCCACCATCGGCATCATGCCGTTCATCGCGGGCAAGCGGCTGAAGGTCATCGGCCTGACGTCCACCATCGGCCGCAGCGGCGCGCTGGCGCAGGTGCCGCTGGTCAGCGAGACCGGCCTGCCGGGCTTCACGTACGACTCCTGGTACGGCCTGCTGCTGCCGGCGGCCACGCCCCGCGCGGTGGTGGAAAAGATCAACGCGGCCGCGGCCAGGGCGATCAAGGATCCGGCCGTCGTCACGGCGCTGGACAAGGCGGGTATCGAGCCGGCGTCGATGAGCGTGGATGCGTTCGCCGCGTTCTTCGCGAAGGACTACACCGACATGCGCGAGCTGGTGCGCACATCAGGGGCCCGGGTCGAATGACCGAGGCCGGGCGGGGAAAAATAAATACCAACCAATACGGTTGAAAATATACCGTTGTGGTTTATCATGCGGGATCGTCAAACCCTGCGGCCGGCCTGCGCCGGCCGCCTCAGCGCCTTACACGGAACCCGCCACGGCATGTCCACGCTTTCCTCTTCCGAATTCCCCGCCGATCTCCCATCCGACCACCGGGGGGCAACCCCGGCCGAGGCCGAAGCTGAAACCCAGACCGAGGCCGAAGCCCAGGGCGACATCATCGATCATGCCGCCGCCTTGTTCGCTCGGCGCGGTTTCGACCAGACCTCGATGCAGCAGATCGCGGATGCGGCCAAGCAAACCCGCGACACCCTGCTCACGCACTTTGCTAGCAAGTTCGCCATCTACGAAGCCGCCATCGACACGCTGCGCGCCCACATGCGGCAGGTGCTGGCCGACGTGCGCGACCTGCCGGTCGGCCCCGAGCGCGACCGCGCCGTGGTCGAGGCGGGGGTGCAGTTCACCTACGACTGGCCCGGCGTATCGGCCCTGTCCAGCGGCATTGCCGACAGCGAACCGGATGGCGATCCGCAACTGGTCGAGATCGGCATGATCGCGTACGAAGCGCTGGGCATCGACTTGAAGCAACTGGATATGGAACGCATCGTGCGGGTGACCTGTGCGTTCTCGGGCATGGGCATGACGGCAATGCAGGCCGTGCGCACGGGCCTGACGCGCGAATGGCGCGCCCACATCGTGCAGACCACCATGGACGCGCTGCGACCGGCTGCTACCCTGCCGGCTCCCACGCCCCGCAATCCGGCCTGACCCCCAGGCGTACGCCGTCACCGCGCAGCTGCTCTTCGTCTTGCCGCGCGGCGTCGGCGGCCACATCGAATGCGATGTCCAGCGCGCTTGCCACGCGGGCGTCTTCGATCGGCAATTCCCACGTCAGGAACACCTGCGACAGGTCCCGCGCATCGGGAAAATCCGCCTCGTCGAAGCGGCTAGCCCCGCGCGGCACCACGCCGTGCGGCTGGCAGGTGTCGAACAGCACGGCAGTGCCGCGCGTCAGCGCAATGCGCTGGCCGGTGCCGGGGTAGATCAGGTCCAGCCCCTTGTCCTCGCTGATGAACAGATTGCAGAAGGCCGCGCTGCCGTACTGCATGCCGTCGTGGTGATAGCGCGCGCCGCGGCAGGCCATCAGCGCGATGTCGCTGGAGGCCAGCACGTCGCCCAGGCCCAGCGCGGCGGTCCACTCGCGCATGGCCTTCAGGCACAGGCCGTAGTCGGCCCAGCGCGTCATGGTGCGCGCCAGCGGCATCTGTTCCACATCGCCGGGTTCCAGCGCCAGCCGCGATTCGATTTCGCGGACCCAGTCGGCCGCGAGGCGGGCGGGGGCTTCGGGCACGTCCAGCGTGGCCGTGGCCACGCGGGCGCTGATGCTGCGGCTGCGTATGACGTCGCCGCTCCAGAAATAGGAGGTCAGCGCTTGCGGGGAAGGAAAAAGGGCGGGCATGGCGGCGACCATGTTACCGCCTGGGGCGGGCGCCGGGGGCGGCGGGCCTGCTCCGTCGTCAGGTCCTGGGCCCGCGCTGCAGCCGGTACGGCTGCCGCATGCCCTGGGGCCGGAAGATCAGCACCGCGATCAGCGCCGCGCCGATCAGCATCAGCCGCAGGGCGGCAAGCTGGGCGGACGTCAGCCAGGTCGTGTAGGCATCGAGATACCGCGTGCCCTCCAGCAGCAGCACCACCGTGAACGCGCTGGCCAACACCCCCACATGGCTGCCGCGGCCGCCGATGATGACGGCCATGAAGGCATAGGCGGTGATGATGGCGCCGAATTGCGTGGGGTCGATGTACTGGTAGTAGTAGGCGTGCAGCCCGCCCGCCAGCCCGATGGCCGCGCCGCCCGTGGCGAACAGGCGGATGCGAAAGCCCAGCACGTTCTTGCCGGCCGTGGCGGTCACCACCGGGTCGTCGCGCAGCGCGCGGGCGGTGCGGCCGACAGGCGAACGGGTCAGGATCTGCGCCAGGATGAACACGACCGCCAGCGCGGCGACCGCCACGGCCAGGAAGGCGCCGTCGCCCTCGACCGGCCGGGCGATGCCCGAGATGCCCAGGCTGCCGCGGGTCCAGCGGTCTTCGTGGATGGCGATCAGTTTCAGGCTTTCGGCAAAGCCCAGCGTGACGATGGCCAGGTAGTCGTCGGCCAGCCGGATCGACACCAGGCTGACCAGCGCGCTGAGCCCGGCGCTGGCGGCCACGGCCGCGGCCAGCGCGGCCCAGGGATTCCAGCCCGCCTGGGTCAGCAAGGCGGCCACGTAGGCGCCCAGCATGTAGAAGCCGAACAGGCCGAAGTTCACCAGCCCCGCCAGGCCCCATTGCAGGTTCAGGGCCAGCGCGGGAATGGCGGCCAGGCACACCAGGGTCAGGATGGAAATCAGATAGGGAGTCATCGCGTCACCCAACGGGAACCGAACAGCCCGGCAGGGCGGAGCAGCAGGCACAGCGCCATCAGCGCAAAGGCCACCACGGCGCGGTAGTGTGGCGGCAGCCACAGCGTGGACAGTTCGGCCGCCACGCCCAGCAGCAGCGCGCCCGGTACGGCGGCCAAGGGTTGGCCGATGCCGCCCAGGATCGCGGCGGCAAAGACGGGCAGCAGGTAGTTCCAGCCCATCAGCGGGTCAACACCGATGTCCAGCCCGACCAGCAGGCCGGCCAAGGCGGTCAGCACGCCGGCCACGGCCCAGGTGGCCGCGACCACGCGGCCTTGCGAGATGCCGCGCACGGCGGCCAGCGGCGCGTTGTCGGCCACCGCCCGCATAGCGCGCCCCAGCCGGGTGTGGCGCAGCAGCAGCCACACCGCCGCCAGCGCCGCCACGGTGACGGCCAGCGTCAGCACCTGTTCCTGGTTGATGCGCAGGCCGGCCAACCGGATGGGCCGCGAGGCGGCCACCTCATAACCGCGGGTGGCGCCGCCGGCCGCGAGCCGCACGGCGTTCTCCAGCACGAAGGCCAGCCCCATGGATGCCACCAGCAAGGTCACGCCAGAGCGATTGCGCAAGGGGCGAAACACCAGCCAGTCCGCTGCCAGGGCCAGCAGCGCGGACCCGGCGGCGCCCGCCGCCACGGCCGCGGGCATCGGCCAGCCGGCCAGCGCGTTGAAGGCCCAGATCAGATAGGCGCCCGCCGTCAGCATGGCGCCGATGGCAAAGTTGGCAAAGCGCAGCACGCCGAATGTCAGTGACAGCGCCAGCGCAGGCAGCGCCACCAGCAGGCCTGTCACCAGGCCATTGAACAGCAGTTGGATCACGTCGCGACCCCCATGTACAGCCGCTGGAAATCCGGATCGGCCAGCAGCGCCTGCGGCGTGTCGACGCGCCGCACTTGTCCCGCGGCCAGCACCGCGACGCGTTCGGCCACCGACAGCCCCAGCTTGACGTTCTGTTCGATCAGCAGCAGCGTGGCGCCGCCCGTACGGATGCGCGCGATGGCCTCGAACAGCAATCCGGCGTTGCGCGGCGACAGCCCGGCCGACGGTTCGTCCAGCACCAGCAGCGCCGGGCGCGGCATCAGCGCCGCGGCCATCGCCACCATCTGCCGCTGGCCGCCGCTGAGCAACCCGGCTGGCGTGGCCAGCCGCGGACGGATCTCGGGGAACAGCGCCAGGACTTCCTCGACCCGCGTGCGCCAGCCCGCGCGGGCGCGCCGGTCCAGCAGGAATTCACCGCCCAGTCGCAGGTTTTCCAGCACGCTCAGGTTGCGAAACACATTGGCTTCCTGCGGCACGTAGCCCATGCCGGCGCGGGCCCGCGCCGGTGCATCCAGCCGCGTCACGTCGCGTCCGGCCAGCCAGACCTGGCCGGCCCCGGGTCGCAGCAGGCCCACCACGGTCTTCATCAGGATGGATTTGCCGGCGCCGTTGGGGCCCACGACCGTCAGCGCGGAACCGGCCGGCAGGTCCAGGCCGACGCCGTGCAGGATGGTGGATGCGCCATAGCCGGCCTCGATGCCGCGCAGTGCCAGGCCGCCATGTTCGGGGGCGGCGCTCATGCCGGTTCTCCCAGGTAGGCCTGCATGACGCGGTGGTCGGCGGTGACCTCGGCAAAGCTGCCGCGCGTGAGGACAGTGCCTTCAGCCAGCACGTAGACCTGGTCGCACAGGGCGGCGATGACGTCCATGTTGTGTTCGACGATGGCGAACGCCACGCCTTCGCCGCGCAGCGCCAGGATCAGGTCGCACAGATCGTCCATCAGCGCCGGGTTGACGCCTGCCGCGGGCTCGTCCAGCAGCACCAGGCGCGGCGCCAGCATCAGGGCGCGGGCGATCTCCAGCAGCTTCTTCTGGCCGCCGGACAGGGCGCCGGCCTGGCGGTCGGCATGGGCGTCCAGCCGCACGCGCCGCAGCAGCGCCTCGGCCCGCGCGATCAGCGCGGCCTCGTGGCGGCGTACGTGGGCGGGGGTCAGAAACACCCGCCACAAGGCGTCGCCGGGATGGCCGGGTGAGGCGATCAGCAGGTTTTCCAGCACGGTCAGGCTGTCCAGCTCGCGCGCGATCTGGAAGCTGCGCGCCAGGCCCAGGCCGGCGCGTTGGTGCAGCGGCGTGCGAGTGATGTCGTGGCCGTCGAACTGGATGCGGCCGGCGTCAGGGCGGCGCACGCCGGCCAGCACGTCGAACAAGGTCGACTTGCCGGCCCCATTCGGGCCCACGATGCCGGTGATGGCGCCGGCGGGAATGGCCAGGCTGGCGCCGTTCACCGCGGTGACGCCGCCAAAGCGCACCACCACGTCATCGGCGCGCAGCAGCGGGGAAGCGGGGGACGGCGTCAATTAATGCAAGACCTCAAGCAGCTGGTTGGCGCCGTTCTTGATGACGAAGTGGCCGAACTCGCGGTTGAGCTGGTCGCCGTTGGGCGTGAACGTGAACTGCGAGCCGGCGCCGCTGTAGGCCACGGCCTGGCCGGCGCGCAGCGCCTTCAGCCCGTCGACCGGCGATTCCACCTTGGCGCCCTGGCCATTGGCCACCAGCGGGATGGCCGCGGCGTAGCGCGCCGGATCGGCGCTGCCGGCCTGTTCGATCGCCAGCGCCAGCACCGAGATCTGGTCCCACACATTGGACGGAAAGATCGCCAGCGTGGCAGGGTCGATACCGGCGGCTTGCGCAAAGCGCTTGTAGGCCGACGAATTGACGGGCGGAATCGACTGGATGTGGTGGATGCCTTCGGCCACGTCGCGGCCCACGGCCTTGATGAAGGCGCCTTCGGCGTCGGCCGCGGACGAGTTGGCGTAGATCGGCGATTCAAAGCCGGACCGGTAGACCTCGCGGGCAATCGCCGACAGGTCGGGCAGGTAGCTCGGCACGAACACGGCGTCGGGCTTGCGCGCAAAGACCTTCTCCACTTCGGCGCGGTACGAGGCCTGGTTGGGGTTGTAATAGACCACGTCCAGGATCTCGCCGCCCTGCGCCTTGAAGGTCTCGGCAAAGGGGTTGGCCAGGCTCAGCGTGAACGGCGTCTGCAAGGCCAGCACCGACGCGCGGCGGCCGCCGGCCTTGTGGATGGCGCGGGCAAACACCGGCCCCCAGTCGCTGCCGCGCGCCTGGAAGCGGTACACCAGGCCCTTGTTGTCGCCCTGCGTCACTTCGTCGCCCGAGCCGCTGACCAAGAGCGGCACGCCGCGTTCCAGCGTGATGGGCTTGATGGCCATGGCGACCGCGCTGCTCCACACACCGGCAATCGCGATCACCTTGTTCACGTCCAGCAGCTTGCGCACCGCGGCCACGCCGGCCGTGGGGTTGCTTTCGTCGTCGATCACCACCACTTCCAATGGCCGTCCACCGAGCACGCCGCCGGCTGCGTTGATGGTCTCGGCCGCCTTTTGCGCCGCGTTCGCCATACCCTGGCCATAGGGGCCGCCGCCGCCGGTCAGCGGCGCCAGCACGCCGATGCGCACGGGTTCGCCGGTGGCGGCGCGCGCCAGGCGCGGGATCAGCGGCAGCGTCAGGGCGGCGGCGGACAGGGACAGGAAGTGGCGGCGGTTCAGGGTGGGCATCGACATGGCGGCGTAAAGAGGGCGTGAAGGAAGAGGATTCAGGCGTGCACGTCGGACGCGTGTTCGCCGATCTGCAGGGCCTGGTTGAAGCGGTTGAAAAAGCCGCACAGCGCGATGCGCAGCGTCAGCTCGACCAGTTGGCTTTCGGTGAAATGCGCGCGCAATGCGTCGAACAGGTCGTCGGGCACGCGTTGGGCCGACCGCGTGACCTCGATGGCGTAGCGCACCACCAGCTTGTCGACGTCGGTCAGTTCGGGGTGGTCGGCATAGTCCAGCAGGCGGTTGGCGCCGGCTTCGGTGATGCCTTCGACCGCCAGGCGCGGCGCGTGGCTGGCCACGCAATAGGGGCAGTCGTTCAGCAACGACACGACCACGATGGCGATTTCGATGTAGCGATACGGCACGGCGGCGCGCGCCTTCAGTTCGGCCAGCATGCCGTACAGGTGGCGCGCGGCCGGGTCCACCTGGGCCAGCACCGAGAACTGGTCGGCGAACACCGTGCCGCCCTGCGTATAGCTGTCGTACAGGGCGCGCAGGGCGGGGTCGAGGGTGTCGGGGGCGCGTTCGGCAACACGGGGCATGGTCGGTTCCAGTGGATCGATGAAAGGGGAAGATCAGTCGGCAAGGCGGTCGATGTCGGCGGCGATGCGCGCCGCCGGGTGTGCCGCATCGATGCGGGCGCTGGCGGCGCCGAGCTTTTCGCGCAGCGTGCCGGGCGCGTAGCGCGTGGGGTAGGCGCCGCGGCGTTGCAGCTCGGGCACCAGGTAGCTGGCGATGTCGGCGTAGGTGCCGGGCGTTTCGGCGCAAGCCAGGTTGAAGCCGTCCAGGTCGGCCTCGTCGGCCCACGCTTGCAGCGCGTCGGCCACCGTGGCCGGGCCGCCGGCAATCACCGGCCCGCGTCCGCCCAGCGCGACGTAGTCGATCGCATCGCGCACCGTCCAGCGGCGCGTCGGGTCCAGCTTGCTGAACGCCGCCAGCGCCGATTGGCCCGCGATGGTGTCCACGTATTCGAGCGGATCGTCCAGCGCATGGCGCGACAGGTCCACCCCCGTCCAGCCGGCCAGCAAGGCGGCGGCGCCGGTGGTGTCCGCCTGCGCCTGGTAGCGCGCCAGGCGGGCCTGGGCGGCGGCATCGTCGGCGTCGACGATGACGGTGAACATGGCGTAGATCTTGACGGCACGCGGGTCGCGGCCGGCGGCGGCCACGGCCTCGCGCACCTGGGCCGTGGCCTTGCGTGTGCCGGCCAGCGTCGGCGCGCCCACGAACACGCATTCGGCGTGGCGCGCGGCGAACCCCAGCCCGCGCGCCGAGCCGCCGGCCTGGAACAGCACCGGCGTGCGTTGCGGCGAAGGCTCGCATTGGTACACGCCTTCGGATTGCAGGTAGCGGCCGCGATAGCGCACGGGGCGGATATGCGCGGGGTCGGCGTACAGCCCGTCGCGCGCGCCGTGCACCACGGCGGCGTCGTCCCAGCTGCGTTCCCACAGCTGGTAGAAGATATCCAGGCATTCATCGGCCAGGTCGTAGCGCTGGTCATGCGACATCAAGGCGTCGCGCCCCAGGCTGCGCGCGCCGCTGTCCAGGTACGACGTCACGACGTTCCACGCGATGCGGCCGCGCGACAGATGGTCCAGCGTGGTGAAGCGGCGTGCCAGCACGTAGGGCGCTTCGTACGAAGAAGACGCGGTGATGCCGAACCCCAGGTGGTGCGTCGCACCCGCCATGAGGGCGGCCAGCGGAAACGGATCGTTCATCGGGGTCTGCGCACCCGAACGCAGCACCGCGTCGGCGCTGCCGCCGTAGACGTCATACACGCCCAGCACATCACCCAGGAACAGTGCGTCAAAGCACGCGGCTTCCAGCAGGCGGGCGAGATTCGTCCAGTGTTCGGCGTCCAGATACGAGGCCGCCGCATCCGGCCCGTGCCGCCATTGTCCCGGCGCCAGGTGCCCGCCTGCACAGTTCATCAGGAAGGCATTGAAACGTAGGATCTTGGGCATCGGGGGAAAGCGGCGGCGAAAAAAATAACCGGCTTGCAGGGCAAGCCGGCTGGAACGTGTGATACGGAGACAAAGCCGAAATCGCGTGAACCCAGTGTAGGTAGCGCGCCGCCGCGCCGCCAATATGGATTGGCTATAAACACATCCTGGACGCTCGCGCGCCGTGGGCTTTACAGGAGGCCGGGCGTGCCTTATCCGCGCCCGAGCGCGCAGGAGAGCGTGCGCGCGTCGTCGCGATCAGGCAGGGGGGAATGGCTATTGTCAGCCGCGCGCCGCGCCGGCCCAAAGCCGCTGGAACCACGAGCGGCGCTCGGGCCGCGGCCGGTTGCCGGTGTAGTCCTTCTGCGAAGCCTTGACCACGTCGCCGAACGGGACGGCGTTGCGGTAGGCGTCCGGCGTGTAGCCGGCATCGATGGCGTCGCGGTAGTCGCGGTCGAACAGCTCGGTCAGGTCGTGGCGGGCGTGCGGCACGACTTCGCCATCGAACCAGTGATGGCGGCCTTCGGCGCGCAGGCGCGGCAGCGCGTAGCGGTGCGAGAACTGCGTGCCCATGTCGGAGTAGTGCAGGATGCGGATGTCGTCTGCGGCCAGGCCTTCGCCGTCGATGCTGTTGTAGCGGGCGTCCAGGTGCTGCACCAGGTGCGGCCGATCGGCGAAGTATTGCTTCATCTCGCGGTTGGCGTGGCGCTTGGCGCGCAGCGCTTCCAGGGACGGCAGATGGGCGCGTGCGCGTTCGCAGTCCCACAAGGCCACGCACGAGCGCCAACCGTTGCCGTCGCCATCGCGGCGGCCGGCGACGATGGCATCACCGTGCAGGGGCAGGTCCCAGAGCTCGGCCATGTCGCAACGCACCAGCATGTCGGCGTCCATGTACAGGGCGCGGCCCTGGAAGCCGGCGGCGGCGGGTACCGCCCAACGGAATGCCGAGAACGGCGTCGACCATTTTTCAGTGCGCCAGCCGCGGCCGCGCGCGGGGTCGCAATACCAGGGGCTGGCGGGGTCGCGCGACAGGCGCATCCAGGTGATCTCGACCGGGCGGGATGCATGTTTGCGGGCGCTGTATTCCAGCACCATCATCTGTTCCAGGTCGCAATCGTTGGGGTCGCAGCCGACGAAAATCCTGATGGCGTTGTGCATGTTGTCTCGTCATCCCTGGCAATGGCGCCGGTCCTCGAGGCCGACGAACCTGAATTATTGCTGAATTGTAGGGGAATCAGAGCCAATACACGTTAAAAAGTGTCGAGTTTTTGCGTAAATCTGTCCTAATGTGTCGCGGGCGCAAGACGCTTCACAGCACCCGAAGCATCATGTTGGCCCCCGCCGCCAGCAGCGTCAGCAGCACGATGCGGTTGAAGACCACGACATTGATGCGGTGGTAAAGCCGCCGCCCCAGCCACGACCCGACGATCGTGCCGGGCAGGGCCTGCCAGGCCAGCGAGACGACCTCGGCGGTGACGATGCCCGACACGGCCTGCGAGACCAGCGCCACGGTCAGGATCGACAGGTTGAACGACTGGAACACCGCGCGGCGCTCGTCCTTGGTCCAGCCCTGCAGGCCGGCCCACAGCGTGGGCAGGGGGCCGGACAGGCCCGCAATGCCGCCCAGCAGGCCGCCGCCCAACCCCACCAGGCCGTCGGCGAGAAGCGTGATCCGCGGGTGCGTGCGCGGCAGGCGGGCCTGGCCATTGAGCAGCAACAAGGCGCACAGCGTCACCAGGATCACGCCGAGTCCGCCCTCGAACAGCCGCGGCGAGACATAAGGCAGCGCCGCGACGCCGACCGGCACACCCAGCAAGCCCCCCACGATGAAGGGGGCCGACCGGCGCAGGTCGATGGCGTGCCAGATCGACGGCAGCGTCTGCAACTGCGACGTCACCGAACAGAGGATGACCAGCGGCGAGGCCAGGGCCGGGGGCAGGGCCAGGAGCCAGATCGGCAGCGCCGTGAGGCCGGTGCCAAAGCCGGTCAGTCCGGACACCAGGCCGCCAGCCAGGGCGCCGCCGGTGATAAGAAGCGTAGAGGTCAGCACGTGGAATCTGTGTGTGAAGCTGTGTGGGAAGCTGTGTGTGAAGCGGATCGGGGCCCTCGTTGTAGCGCCGATCCTTGGCGCGCGAACCGTCCGCTTTGCCGATGTCCGTCCTACCAGTGGCCGTCCATCGACGCGGCGTTGCCCCTAAAATTCCCGCAAGACCCGCTGCGCGATGCGCGCGCTTTTTTTTGCATCCTTGCCCATGACTTCCCAAGCCGTGACCTGGCTGGTGCTTGACCGGCCCCAGGGCGATCTCGAAGGCCAGCTGTGCCGCGCCATCCGCGAACGGGTGCGCGCCGGCCGGCTGGGCGCGGGCGAACCGTTGCCGTCGACTCGCGCGCTGGCGCTGTCGCTGGGCATTGCCCGGTCGACGGTGGTGCAGGCCTACGAACGCCTGCGCGCCGAAGGCTATGTCGAGACCGTGCGCGGGTCGGGCACGCGGGTGTCGACGGCGCGGCCCCGGCCGCTGGCGGGGGCCGCGCGTGGCCGTGCGCCGGCATCGGCGGGCAAGGCGCCCGCCGAATCGCTGCCCGCAGCCGCGACGCCGGCCCCGCGCGCCTTGCCGTTCCAGCCCGGCGTGCCGGACCTGAAGAGTTTTCCGGCGGCGGCGTGGGCGCGCTGCGTGGGCGGCCGGATCAAGTCGTTGCGCATCCACGACCTGGGCTACGGGCCGGTGGCCGGCCTGCCAGCGCTGCGGGCCGCCATCCTGGCGCACGCCAGCACCGCGCGCGGCGTGGTGGCGCAAGCGGATCAGGTGGCCGTGTTTCCGTCGGCGGCCGCTGCCATCGATACCCTGGCCCGCGTGACCTTGGCGCCGCGAGCCGACACGGCCTGGATCGAAGACCCCGGCTGGCCCCGTGCGCGCGCCTTGCTGCTGCGGGCGGGCGCGCAGCTGGTGCCGGTGCCGTGCGACGACGACGGCATCGACCTGTCGCGCGCAGCGGGCGCCGGCCCGCGCCTGATCTACGTGACGCCTTCGCACCAGTGCCCCACGGGCGTCACGATGAGCCTGCCGCGCCGGCTGGCGCTGCTGGACGCCGCGCAGCGGCACGGCGCCTTCATCATCGAAGACGACTACGACAGCGAATTCCGCTACGACGCCCGGCCCATCGCCGCGCTGCAAGGCATCGACACCGGTCAGCGCGTGGCCTACGTCGGCACGTTTTCCAAGACGCTGGCGCCGGGGCTGCGCGTGGCCTATGCCATCCTGCCGCCGGAATTGGTGGCCGCCTGCCATGCCGACATGGCCCTGCGCCAGGGCGATGTGCCGATCCATATCCAGGCGGGCTTGGCCGATTTCCTGAACGACGGCCATTTCCGCAGCCACATCCGCCGCATGCGCGGCGTGTACGCCGAACGCATGCACAACCTGGTGCGCGCGCTGACGCAGCACTGCGGCGAATGGCTGGAAGTGGCTGATGGCGGCGGCGGATTGAAGCTGGCGGTGCGGCTGCGTGACCACGGCGTGGACGATCGCCGCGTGGTGCAGGCGCTGGCCGAACGCGGCTACGGCGCCCGGACATTTTCCGAGTTTTGCCTCGCGGCGCCAGTGCCGGGGCTGGTGTTCGGCATCGCGCAAGGCACGCCCGCGCGCTGCGAGGCCCTGGCGCAGGCGCTGGCGGCCATTTTGCGCGGCGCGGCGCAGTAGTACAGTGCCAGGCACCCGTGGCGCGGATGCCGCGGGCAGAACACCATAACGGGAGACAGCATGGATACGGTAGGCAAGGGCGCCAGCGTGCGCGAACAGGTCGGCGAAACGGAATGGCAGGTCCGCAAGGATCTCGCGGCGCTGTACCGGCTGGTGGCGCTGTTTGGCTGGGACGACCTGATCTTCACGCACATCACGGCCAAGGTGCCGGGCACCGAGCACTTCCTGATCAACCCCTACGGCATGATGTTCGACGAAATCACCGCGTCCAGCCTGGTCAAGATCGACCTGGACGGCCGCAAGGTGATGGACTCGGAATACGACATCAACCCGGCCGGCTTCACCATCCACAGCTGTATCCACGCGGCCCGCAAGGATGCCATGTGCGTGCTGCACACGCATTCGATCAACGGCGTGGCGGTGTCGGCACAGAAGGGCGGCTTGCTGCCGCTGTCGCAGTTTGCGTTCATCGCGCTGCGCTCGCTCAGCTACCACGACTACGAAGGGCTGGCGCTCAACCCCGAAGAGCAGCCGCGGCTGGTGCGCGACCTGGGCAGCAACAACTACCTGATCCTGCGCAACCATGGCTTGCTGACGGTGGGCCAGACCATGGCCGAGGCCTTCCAGGCCATGCACCGGCTGGAAGCGGCCTGCATGGTGCAGGTGCGGGCCCAGGCGGGCGGCGAACTCACCTACATCCCGCCCGAGATCCTGGCGCGCGCCGCGGTCGAATCCCCGGCCGATCGCGCGCACAAGGCCGCGCTGGCCTGGCCCGGCCTGCTGCGCCGGCTGGACCGACGCAACCCGGGCTACGCCGACTGACGCGGGCTGCCCGGCCGGTCTACTGCCGGTCTACTACTTCTTCGGCTGCGCTTGCAGGAACTCGGCGCAATCGGGCACCGGCGTCGCGGGCCGATAGACCGACGTGTCTTCGTGCCACTTGTAGGTCACCGTGTAGCTGCATTGCTTGTCGGTCTGCGGCGCCTTCTGGGCTTCGGTGGGCGCCGGCAGCTTGCTTGAGTCCGCATAGCGGCTGACGCCGGCCGGCGCACGCGTGGCGTGGGTGGTGACCTGCAGATCCGGATACTTGCCGCCCGGCAGCGCCTTCAGGGCCGCCTGGAAGCGGTAGGTATCGATGCAGTCGCCGCCCCGCCGGGTCTCGTCTGCGTCATTGAAGCAGGCGCGGATGCGGGCGTTGGCGGTGTAGGGCATCACGTGCACCAGGCCGGACACGTTGTCGCCCAGGTTGACCATGAACAGGTACAGGTCCTTGCGTGCGAAGCTGCCGCCGGAGAACTGGATTTCTTCCTTGTAGTCCGGCTCGGTTGGGCCGATCACGCCGACCAGGGCGCGTTCTTCGTCCAGGCGGATCAGGTGCGGCCAGACGGTGAAGTGCGAGAAATTCGGAATGTCGGGCAGGTCCCAGAAAGGCCATTCGGCGCGCAGCGTGCGGCTGGTGGCGAAGGGGCCGTTGTCCTGCATCGAGCCGTCCGTCTTGATGCCGACGCACCAATCGGTCTGGGCGTTGCAGTACAGCTTGTTCTGCGGGTTCAACGTCAGGGACTCGACATCGGGCTGTGCCGCGACGGCGGCCAGGGGCATCAGGCCGGCGATCAGCAACGCAAACGCTTTATTCATGGTGATTCCTCTGTGGCGGATAGGCGCGGGCGCATTGTTACCCGATTTGCCGGACAAGGCGTCACCAATTGTTTAAAACGCTTCGAATCCTGCGCGGCCGTTTAGGCCGGCAGGTCTTCGCGGTGGCGCAGGATCAGGTCGTACAGGGCCTGCGCGGCAGGCGACAGGTGCGCGCCCTTGCGGCTGAGCAGCGAAAACGTGCGCCCCACCACTGGCGTGTGCAGCGACACCACCCGCAACGACGGATACGACCCCGCCTGCCACGCCAGCCGGGGCACCACGGCAATGCCGGCGCCGGCCGCCACCAGGCCGACCGCGGTGGAACTGCGCTGCACTTCATAGAACGCGGACAGCTGCAAGGCCTGGTGGGCCAGCGCGTGGTCCAGCAGCGGCCGGTTGTTGCTGCTGGCGCCGGGAAAGATCAGCCGGTGGCCTTCCAGTTGTTTCCAGGGCAGTCGTCGGCGGCGGGCGAAGGGATGGTCGTCGCGGCAGATCAGCACGAAATCGTCTTGCAGTAGCGGAATGCTCTGCAACGTGGGCGGATGCGATTCGGCGATGTTGATGCCGAATTCCGCTTCGCGCGTCAGCACCGCCTGCGCCACCGCGCCTGAGGAATGGTCCAGCACCTTCACGCGGTTCTGCGGGTGTTCGGCGCTGTAGCGTTGCAGGATCTGCGGCAGGTAGTGCACGCCGATGGTCGGCACACAGGCCAGCGTCACGTCGCCGCGTTGGGCCTTGCCGGTTTCACGGATTTCGGTCAGCGCCGCGGCCAGGTCGGCCAGCAGCCGCCGCGCCTGCGGCAGGAAGCTGTCGCCGGGCGGCGTCAGCGCGACGGACCGGGTGGTGCGTTCCACCAGCCGCACGCCCAGGAAAGATTCCAGGTTCTGCAAGCGGCGGCTGAGTGCGGTCTGGGTGATGCTGAGCTCGCTCGCGGCGCGGCGAAAGCTCTTGTGGTCCGCGATGGCGACGAAGGCCTGCACGCCGAGCACGTCTATTTTCATGAGGAAAACGCATCAATGAGCGAATTAATCTCATTTTACGGCCCGCGGGGCGGCGCTCACAATGCTCGTTCCCGAGGAGGCAGGTAGATCATGAACATCACCATTCTGGACGACTATTTCGACACGCTGCGGGGCTTGCCCTGTTTCCGCAAGCTGGACGGGCACACCATGACCGTCTGGAACGATCACGTGCAGGACGTGGACGCCCTGGCCGAGCGCCTGCGCGACACCGAGATACTGGTGCTGATCCGCGAGCGCACCCAGATCCGTGCGCCGCTGATCGCCCGGCTGCCCAAGCTGCGGCTGATCAGCCAGCGCAGCGTCTATCCGCATATCGACATCGACGCCTGCACCGAGCACGGCGTCATCGTGTCGTCGAACCAGCACGCCGGCACGCCGTCGTACGCCGCCGCGGAAATGACCTGGGCGCTGGCGCTGGCCGGCATGCGCCGCATTCCGGAACAGGTGCAGGCGTTGAAGGAAGGCGTCTGGCAGACGGGCATGGGCCGCACGCTGCGCGGACGCACGCTGGGCATCTACGGCTATGGCCGCATCGGCGCCGAGGTGGCGCGCTACGGCGCGGCCTTCGGCATGAAGGTGCAGGTGTGGGCGCGCGAGGCCTCGCGCCAGCGCGCTCGCGACGACGGCTGGGCCGTGGCGCCCGACAAGCAGACGTTCTTTGCGACCAGCGATGTGCTGTCGCTGCACATGCGCCTGGTGCCGGCCACCCGCGGCATCGTCACCGCAGAGGATCTGGCGCACATGCAGCCGTCGGCCCTGCTGGTGAACACCAGCCGCGCGGGGCTGATCGCACCCGGCGCGCTGGTGCAGGCGCTGCGCGCGGGCCGCCCGGGGGCGGCGGCGGTGGACGTGTTCGAAGAAGAACCGGTGCGTGATCCGCAGCATCCGCTGCTGCAATTGCCCAACGCGATCTGCACGCCACATATCGGCTACGTCACCGAAGACGAATACGAAACGCAGTTCTCGGACGTGTTTGACCAGATCGTGTCGTACGCGGCGGGCAAGCCGATACACGTGGTCAACCCGGCTGTGCTTGGCTGACGCACTGGTCCTATCGCGCCAGGCGCCCCGCCAGCACGGCCGCCAGCGCCGGGGCCAGCGCGAACACGCCGAAGAGCGCCAGGGCCGCCGTCCGCGCGCCCTCCACGCCGCCGGGTTCGGTCAGGCCGCCCGCGTTGGCCACCACGCCCGCCAGCGCGGCGGTCAATGCGGTGGCATACAGCTGCACGGTCGTGATCGAGGACGACGCCAGGTTTTCCTCGCCGGGCGCGGCGGCCGAGAACACGCGCGTCAGCAGGTGCGGCCAGGCCAGCCCGATGCCAAAGCCCACCGCGGTCAGCGCCACGCAGTAGATGACCGTGCCGAACCACACCGGATTCCAGGCCGTCACCGGCATGGTCGCGGCCAGCGCCACGATCGCGGCGAAGACGACCCATGGACTGATCCGGATCAGCCGATGCGCTTGCAGGGCGCTGCGGCCGGCGCTGTACACCGACGCCACCGTCCAGCCGCCGGCCATCATCGCGGTCATGTAGCCCGCGGCCAGCGGCGTCTGCTGGTGTACCACCTGCAGGAAATACGGCACGAAGATCTCGGTGGTCAGCGCCGCCACCAGCAGGCTCATCACGGCGTACAGCACGCCCAGCGGTGCGCGCAGCGAGTAGGCGCCGCTGGGCAGCAGCCGGGCGCGGGCGAGCCTGTCGATGCGCACGATCAAGGCGGCGATGGCTACGCCGGCCGCGATGCCGGCGGCATTCCAGAGCAGCCGCTGCGACAGGCTGGCGGCGGAAATCGCCAGCACCGACAGCACCAGCAACGCGATGGTCAGCCACGGCACGCGGCCGGGCGGCGCGTCGGCCGCGGCCTTGCCGCGAAATTGGCTGGCCACGATCAGCGCCAGCAGCAGCGCCACCGGCACCAGTACCCAGAACGCCGGCCGCCAGTGGCCGCTTTGCGCGAACATCCCGCCGATGGCGGGGCCGCCCAGCGTGGCCACGCCCCACATGCCCGACACCAGCGCCATGGCGCGCGGCCACAGCCGGGCGTCGAACACCACGCGGATCAGCGCGTAGCTCAGCGCAAACAGCACGCCGCCGCCCAGGCCCTGCACGGTGCGCCCCAGCAGCAGCACCGGCATCGACGGCGCCATCGCGCAGGCCACCGCACCGATCGAGAACACCGCCAGCGCCACCAGGTACGCCAGGCGTGGCCCCAGTTGCTCGATCAGCTTGGCCGACAGCGCCGAGCCGACGATGGACGCGGCCACGAACAGGGTGGTGTTCCATGCGTAATACGTCAGGCCGCCGATCTCCTGGATGATCGTGGGCAGGATGGTGGTGACCACGTAGATGTTGACGGCGTGCAGCGCCACGCCGCCGGCCAGGGCGATCGAACGCAGGCCATTGCCGCCGCGCAGCAGGTCGCCCCAGGACGCGGACGCCGGTTCCGCCGCCGTCAGGCTCGGGCTCGATGACATGGACGTGTCTCCTTTAAAATTATCAATCCAACAAATGATGGAATGATAGGAAGATGCTATGTTCCCGTCAATGAAGACCCTGCCGCCGTCCCCGTCTATGCCCTTGCCCCTGGCCGACCCCGCCGACTCGCTCGATGACCTGGCGGACGCCGCCAAGACGTTGGGGCATCCCCATCGCCTGGCCCTGTTGCAGGCCGTGCTGCAACGTGAAAGCACGGTCGAGCAGCTGGCACTGCTGTCCGGCCTGTCGATCACCAATGCCTCGCAACACTTGCAGCAGCTCAAGCGCGCCGGCTTCATCCAGTCGCGCCGCGATGGCAAGCACGTGCTGTACCGCGGCGGCGCGGGGCCCGTGTCTGAAGTGCTGTCGGCCTTGCAGGATTACCTGGCGCACCAGCGCCAGGAGATGCAGCGCGTGGCGTCCGACAGCGTGAACCGCCCAGAGCAGCTCGAAGCCGTGTCCATCGAAGCGCTGGTCGCCAAGCTGGACGACGGCGCGCTGCTGCTGGACGTGCGTTCGCCCGACGATTACGCCGCCGGCCACATTCCGGGGGCGGTCAACCTGCCTACCGAAGCGCTGGAGGCCCACCTGGCGCAGTTGCCGCGCGACCAGGCCATCGTGGCCTACTGCGGCGGCCGCTACTGCGTGCTGTCGATGCGGGCCGTGGCACTGCTGCGCGCCAACGGGTTTCAGGCGCAGCGACTGGGCGATGGCTTTCCGGCCTGGAAGGCCGCCGGCCTGCGGATCGACTCCGCACCGCATTGAGGCGGGTGCAAGGCCGCTTTCCGCGCAACCCTTTTCCTCACCAGAAACACGCAGGAGACACGCATGACTATCGGATTCATCGGCCTGGGCGTCATGGGGACGCCCATGGCGCTGAACCTGGCCCGCGCCGGCACGCCGTTGGTGGCCTGGAGCCGTTCGGGCGGCAGCTTCGACGCCTTGCGCGCGGCGGGCGCCCACATTGCCGACACGATCGATGAGGTCTACGCGCAATGCCGCACGGTCATCCTGATGCTGGCCAACGACGCCGCCATCGACGCCACGCTGGGCCGTGGCACGCCAGACTTTGCCGCGCGGGTGCAAGGGCACCTGATCGTCAACATGGGCACCACGTCGACGGACGTCTCGCGCCAGCTGGGCGCGGACATCCGGGCGGCCGGCGGCCGTTATGTCGAGGCGCCGGTGTCCGGCTCGCGCAAGCCCGCCGAAGCGGGCCAGCTGGTGGTGATGCTGGCCGGCGAACCCGACGACGTGGCCGCGATCCGCACGCTGGTGCAGCCGCTATGCCGCGACAGTTTCGTCTGTGGCGCCGTGCCGTCGGCGCTGGCCATGAAGCTGGCCGTGAACCTGTTTTTGATCACCATGGTCACCGGCCTGACCGAATCCGTGCATTTCGCCGAACGCCAGGGCATCGACCTGGCGCTGTTTGCCGACGTGCTGAACGCCGGGCCGATGGCCAGCGACGTGTCCCGCGTGAAACTGGGCAAGCTGGTCACGCAGGACTACTCGGTGCAGGCCGCCATTACCGATGTGCTCAAGAACAGCCGCCTGGTGGCCGAGGCCGCGCGCAGCATCGGCATCGCCTCGCCGCTGCTGGACGCCAGCCATGCGCTGTATGGCGAGACCGAGGCGCTGGGCCTGGGTACTTCCGACATGGTGGCGGTGATCCGCGCCATCGAACAACGCACCGCCGCGGGTTGAGCCGCGGCGCCGGCCGGCAAGCGTGTATCTTGCCGCCTTCTTCCCATTGACACCGCCTTTCTTGAATCATGTTCACGCTTAGACCCTCCACGCCTGCCGATGGCGCCGCCGTCGTCGACATCTGGCGCCGCGCCGTCGATGCCACGCATCACTTCCTGACCCCCGAAGACCGCCTTGCCATCGACGCCGAAGTCGTCGGCTTTTTGCCCGCTGCCACGCTCGATCTGGCCGTGGACGCGGCTGATCGCCCCGTTGCCTTCATGCTGCTGGACGGCGACCGCATGGAAGCCCTGTTCGTGGACCCGGACCATCGTGGCACGGGCGTCGGCCGCCTGCTGGTGCAGGATGCGCTGCGGCGCCATCCGGAACTGGCGACGGACGTGAACGAGCAGAACGGCCAGGCCGTGGGCTTTTACGAACGGCTGGGTTTCGAACGCATCGGCCGGTCCGGCCAGGACAGCCAGGGACGGCCGTATCCGCTGATCCATCTGCGCTATCGCGGCAACGTGCCGGCATGAATCCGGTCTACAAGTCTGAGCGCCACGCGCAAGCCGTGCGCGCGGCTTACGACGCCGCGCTCGCCCACTGGCCGCAAGGGTGGGGGCGCCAGACGGTGCCCACGCCCGTCGGCGACACGCACGTGCTGGTGTGCGGCCGCGAAGATGCGCCGCCACTGGTGTTGCTGCACGGCGCCCAAAGCACCGCAGCCAGCTGGCAACGGCAGGCCGAGGCCTGGGCGCCGCATTTCCGCCTCTACGCCATCGACCTGATCGGCGAGGCGGGGCTGAGTGCGCCCGCACGCCTGCCGCTCGATGGCGACGCGCATGCCGCGTGGCTGGATGCGGTGCTGGACGGGCTGGGCATCGCGCGCGCCGCGTTCTGCGGCATTTCGTTGGGTGCCTGGATGGCGCTGGACTTCGCGGTGCGCCGCCCGGCCCGGGTGGAACGCCTGGCGTTGCTGTGCCCGTCGGGCATTGGCCGGCAGAAGAACATCCTGCCCTGGGTCCTGCCGCTGTTGTTGCTGGGGCCGGCGGGGCGTGCGCTGATACGCCGCCGCATCATCGGCGTGCTGCCGGCCGATCCGGCGCCCGCCGATCGCGCCCAGTTCGACTTGATGCGCGCCATCGATCAGGGTTTTCGGTCCCGCTTCGGCAAGATTCCGGTGTTCAGCGACGAGGCCTTGCGCCAGTTGGCGCCGCCGCTGCTTGTGGTGGTCGGGGGGCGCGACGTCATGCTGGACTCGCAGGGCACCTGCGACCGCCTGCAGCGCCTGGTGCCGCAGGCCAACGTGACGCTGCTGCCGCAAGAGCGCCACTTCGTGCGCGGCCAGAACGAACGCGTGCTCGCTTTTCTGCGAGACACCTCGACGGACACTGCGGCTGCGGCATGACGCGGGCCGCGCGGCGCGAGGCGGCTGCGTCCCGGCCGCTAGCGCGCGGCCGCGCCGCCGTCCGTCAGCGTTTCCAGCGCCGGGGGTTCAAACGCCTGCACCGCAGGCGCGGCGCCTTGCCAGCGTTCCACCTGCACCAGCGCCGACAGCGCGCTGGGCCCTTGTGCCAGCCGTGACGTGCCCACGTCCACCGTCAGCACGTTGGGATTGCCGTGGCGTTCCAATGCTGCGCCTTGCGGATCGAACCACGCCCCGGTGGGCATTACCACCACGCCGCGCAATAGATCGCCGCTGAGCTGCGCGCCGCCCAGGCAGGCGCCGCGGTCGTTGAAAATGCGCACCACGTCGCCCTGCGCGATGCCGCGTTCGGCGGCATCATCGGGATGCAGCAGCACCGCTTCGCGTCCGGCCACCTTGTTCCGGCGGGTGGCGGGCGCGGGGTCCAGCTGCGAGTGCAGCCGGTCGGCGGGCTGGCAGGTCACCAGGTGCAGCGGCCAGCGCGCGGCGCGCTCGGCGCCCAGCCATTCCACCGGCGGCAGCCAGGCGGGGTGGGGCGGGCAGTCGTCGTAGCCGAATTCGGCAATGGCCTCGCTGTGCAGTTCCAGCTTGCCCGAGCGGGTCTTGAGCGGATGCGCGGCGGGGTCCTGGCGGAACTGCTCGAACAGCACGAAGTCGCGCGTGGGCGGCGGCAGCGCAATGTGGCCGCGGTCCCAGAATTCGTCGAACGCGGGCAGCGTCAGTTGCGCGGCTTCCCAGGCCGGCCGCATCTGTTCGTAGATGTGGCGGATCCAGGCCATTTCGTCGCGGCCTTCGGTATAGGCGTGTTCGAAGCCGCCGCGCGCGGCCAGTTCGCGGTAGATGTCGAAGTCGTTGCGGCTGTGGCCCACCGGCGCCACCGCCTGGCGCATGGCCAGGATGTAGCGGTCGCGCGACGAGCCGCCGATGTCGTTGCGTTCAAGCGTGGTGGTGGCGGGCAGCACGATGTCGGCGCGGCGCGCGGTGGGCGTCCACCAGGGCTCGTGCACGATGATGGTCTCGGGCCGCGTCCAGGCCTGCGCCAGGCGGTTCAGGTCCTGGTGGTGGTGGAACGGATTGCCGCCCGCCCAGTAGACCAGCCGGATGTCGGGATAGACGCCGGTCTTGCCGTTGAATTCATAGGACTCGCCCGGCGTAAGCAGCATGTCGGTCAGGCGCGCCACCGGAATGGACGTGGCGGCCGGGTTGCGGCCGGCGCGCATCTCGGGGGCGGGCAGGTCGGGGCGCGGATTGCCGGCGCCGTTCATGGACCCGTGGCCGAAGGCGAAGCCGCCTCCGGGCAGGCCGATCTGGCCCAGCAGCGCAGCCAGCGCCACGCTGCCCCAATAGGGTTGTTCGCCGCGATGGCCGCGCTGCAACGACCACGACAACGACAGCAGCGTGCGGCAGCCGGCCGCGGCCAGCGCCAGTTCGCGGATGGTGGCGGCGGGCACGCCGCAGATGGCCTCGGCCCAGGCCGCCGATTTGGGCTGGCCGTCGCGGCGGCCCAGCACGTAGTCGGCATAGGCCTCGAAGCCGTTGCAGTACTGGGCCACGAACGCTTGGTCGTGGCGGCCTTCGACCAGCAGCGTGTGGGCCATGCCCAGCATCATCGCGGCGTCGGTATTGGGCCGGATGGGTATCCATTCGGCGGCCAGCGCATCCGGTGAGTCGCCGCGGGTGGGGCTGATGACCACGCTGCGGATGCCGGCCTGGCGGGCCTGGGCCAGCCAGCCCGGGGCGCTGTGGTCGCCCGCGCCGCCGGAGGCGATCTGCGTGTTGCGCAAGGGGATGCCGCCAAACGCGATCAGCAGCCGCGTGTGTTTCACGACGCTGTTCCAGTCGGTGATGCGGCCGGTGACCGGTGCGTAGGTGCCGATGATGTGCGGCAGCAGGAATTGGGCCGCGCCCCAGCTGTAGTTGCCCGATTGGTCGACGCAGCCGCCGCCGGCATACAGGAAGCGGTGCGTCAGCGTGCGCGCATGGTGCAGGCGCCCGGCCGACGACCAGCCGTACGAGCCGCCGAAGATCGCGGTGGGGCCATATTGCGCGCGCACCCGTTGCAGCTCGCCCTGCACCAGGTCCAGCGCGGTATCCCAATCGACTTCGACATAGCCGTCCACGCCGCGCAATTCCGGCGTGCCGCGATGCTTGAGCCAGCTGGCGCGCACGCTGGGGCGCGCGATGCGCAGCGGCGAATGCACCATGTCGGGCATCGTGTGAATAAGTGGGGACGGTGCCTGGTCGTGGGCGAAGGGTTCGCAGCCCACCACGCGGCCATCGCGTACCAGTGCGGTGTAGGCGCCCCAATGAGACAGGGACGGATGGCGAGAGGTCGCTTCGGACATGAGGGGCACGCAGTCAAAAACGTATTGTTATGGAAATCCTCATAACTTAAACGCATTGCCTTAGAAATTCTTTGTCTTTCGGACCCGCTTAAAGTGTGGAAAATAGAAAAATTTTCGGGGCCGCTCTTCCTATACTGCGTAAGCAACAAGGGGAATGGTCAGGTGGTAGCGCCGATCACGCGCGCCCCTGGCTTTTTTGTCGAGCAGTCCTTCCGCATGTGGAGTGGTTCATGAGCAAAATGAAAATCCAGGGGTCCTTCGTCGCTATCGTGACGCCGTTCAACCGCGACGGCAGCGTCGATTTCAGCGCCTTTCGCAGCCTGCTGAAGTTCCAGGAGGACAACGGCACCGCCGCGGTGCTCATCATGGGCTCCACCGGCGAGGTGTCGCTGCTGTCCCCGGAAGAGCGCCGCCAGGTCATCGTCGAGACGGCCAAGATGAAGAGCGGCAAGATGAAGCTGTTCTACGGCTGCACCGGCAACAACACCGACAGCACCATCGAATACCTGAAGTTCGCGCAGGCCAACGGCGCCGATGGCGCGATCCTGGCCGCGCCGGCCTACATCTGCGCGTCCGAAGCCGATACCGAAGCCTACTTCCTGGAAGTGGGCGACGCCACCGACCTGCCGCTGGGCATCTACAACAACCCGCCGCGGGTCAAGAGCGACCTGCACTGGGACCAGCTGCTGCGCATCTTCAAGCACCCGAACTACGTGGTGCACAAGGAATCGACCACGCGCGTGGGCCAGGTGGCGCAGGTGCTGCGCGGCCGTCCCGACGTGTCGGTGATGTGCTGCGATTCGCCCAATCTGGGGCTGGTGGTGCCCACCATGAGCCTGGGCGGCCATGGCACCGCCAACATGACCGGCAACATCGCGCCGGCTGAAATGGCCGACATCTCGCGTCCGTGGGACACGCCCGACGTGTCGGTCAGCTTCCGCGAAGGCTACCTGGGCCTGCTGCCGATGCTGCACTACTCGTATTCGGCCATCAACCCGGTGGCCATCAAGTCGCTGATGAAGGCGGTGGGCCTGCCGGTGGGCGACCTGCGCCGTCCGCTGCGCGGCCTGGAGGGCGAGGCCCTGGCCAAGGGGCTGCGCATCGTGCGCGAACTGGGGCTGGACACCAAGTACGGCTTCAGCTCCGCGCAGCTCAAGGCGGCCTGATTTCCCCGTCCGGCGGCGTGAGGCCGCCGGACCCATCCTGACGATCCACGGCATGGCGGACGCGCGCATCGCGTCCGATGGCGTGGACCGCTGCTGCGCGCTCGAAATGACTGCGCCATCGCCTAGAGAGACCATCATGTCCCGATTCCTGTCCCGCCCCACGCCGCTCAAGCGGCTGCTCAGCGTCGCCCTGCTGGCCGTGGGGGCGCTGTCCGGCGCCGCCGCGCTGGCCGAAGACGCCTATCCGCAGCGCCCCATCACGCTGGTGGTGCCGCACCCGCCCGGCGGTTCCGTCGACGGTGTGGCGCGGCTGTATGCCGAGCAGCTGGGCAAAGAGCTGGGCCAGTCCGTGGTGGTGGAAAACCGCGCCGGCGCCTCGGGCATGATCGGCGCGGCCTACGTGGCGCGTGCGGCGCCCGACGGCTACACGCTGTACCTGAACGCGTCGATCCACGCGATCAATCCGCTGCTGTACAAGAAGACCATCAAGTTCGATTCGGTCAAGGACTTCACGCCGATCAGCGAGCTGGCGCAGGGCGCGCTGATCTTCAGCGTCAACCCCAAGGTGCCGGCCAACAACGTGCAAGAGCTGGTCAAGGTGCTGAAGGCGGACCCGCAGAAATACTCGTTCGCCACCACCGGCTTCGGTTCGGCCGGCCACCTGGCCGCGGCCTCGTTCCTGCACGACAACGGCCTGGAGCAGATTCCCATCGTGCTGTATCGCGGCGGCGGCCCGGCTCTGTCGGACATGGTGGGCGGCCAGGTGCAGGGGCTGATCGACCCGATGCTGTCGTCCTTGCCGATGGTGCGCGCGGGCAAGCTGCGCGCCGTGGCGCTGACCGGCGCCGAACGCAGTCCGCTGCTGGCCAACGTGCCCACCATGAAGGAACAGGGCCAGAAGAACTTCGAGTTCTATTCCTGGTACGGCGTCTGGGGCCCGGCCAACCTGCCGCAGCCGATCCTGCGCAAGCTGGAATCGGTGTCGGCCAAGGTCATGGCCAGCCCCAAGGTGGCCGAGCAGTTGAACGGCCTGGGCTTTGAACCCTCGGTGAAGGACTCGGCGGCGTTCGCCAAGTTCATCGATGCCGAGATGAAGCGCTACCAGGTCATCATCGACCAGGCCAAGATTCAGATCACGGAATAGGCCCGCGCACGACGCAGATGCGTGGCCGCCGCCAGCGCCAGCAGCAGCAACAGGCTGGCGGCGGCCACGTACGGCAGCCAGGGCCGCACGCCATACAGCAGCGTGCATGCCAGCGGCGCCACCACCATCGCCATGCCCTGCACGGCGGTGACCGAACCGGCGGCGATGCCTTGCTCTTCGGGGTTGACGGCATTGGCGGCCAGGGTCTGGATCGACGGGAACACCAGCCCCATGCCCGCGGCCATCACGGCATAGCAGCCGTACAGGCCCAGCGCGCCGCCCAGCCAGGGCACCAGCAGAAAACCCACGCCCGCCAATACCGCGCCCGCCGTCAGGCAGCGGGCGGCATTCATGCGCCGCGTCTTGGCCAGGCCCAGCTGTACCAGGATCAGCACCACGCCCACCGTCGTCATCGCGATGCCGGCGGCGCGCGCGGCGGCCACGGCATCGAGGTGCAGGGCATCCATCGCATAGAAGCCCACGATCATCTGCGCGGTGATGACGGCGCTCATGGCCAGCACCATGGCGGCCAGCGGCAGGCGCAGGCGCGGATCGCTCAGTTTCAGCGGCGGCGTGGGGCGCGGTTGATGCGCGGCGTCTGACGGCAGCTTCAGGGCCAGCCACAGCGCGCCCAACAGCGGCAGCGCCGCGGCGAAGTACAGCGGCAGGATCAGGCTGCCCTTGGCCAGGAGGCCGCCGATGGCCGGGCCCAGCACCATGCCGAAGGCGTTGGCCGCGCCCAGCTTGGCCATCATCGCGCCGCGCTGTTCGGGCGCGGTGATGTCGGCGATGCGCGCGGCGCTGACCGCCGGCATCGCGGCATAGAAGGCGCCGATCAGGGCGCGCAGCACCAGCAGCGCCGCCAGCGCCAGCCACAGCGGCGGCGGTTCGCGCAGCATCAGGTCCAGCCCGGCGGCCAGCAGCAGGTAGCTGACGATGTAGCCGGCGGCGGCGCGCAGCAAGGTGGCGCGGCGGCCGATGCGGTCGCTGCGCCGGCCCCAGTAACGCGCCATCAGCATCCACAACAGGCCGGCAATGGTGATGACCAGGCCGCCGTGCCATTCGGCCAGCCGCAGGCCCCGCACCACCGGGCCGATCACCGGCACGAACGCCATCATGGCGGTCAGGCACAGCATGTTGAAGACGAACAGGACGCCAGCCTCGCGGCGCGGGCTGGGGGAAGAGGCAGGGGGCATGTCGGCCTTGATGAGGATGAAAATTGTTATCATCCAGGCGAGGCGACGGCCGCGCTAGCGAATCCGCGCCGGAAATTGCGGAATCGAGAAAATATGGCCTACCCGCCGCATGCCCTCCCGGGCGACGCCGCGCCGCTGACCGCGCAGGACATGCTCGGCCTGATGCCGCCCGACTGGCGCGAGATCCGGACGGTGCATCCCCTGCCGGGCGACATTTCCATCGGCTGCTTCGACGGCCGCCCTGATTCGGACTGGGCCGCCAGCGGCATGGCGCAATCGAGCGTCGGCGTGGCGGTGGTGCTGGATGGCTGCTTCGGCCTGGGGTTCGACGGCGGCGCAGCCATGCAGGTCGGGCCGGGCAGCGTGATCCTGCACGCCACGGGCGAACCCGCGCCGGGTTGGGACGACTTCAAGGGCCGCCGGGCGATCCGCAGCGTCGATATCCGTTTTTCGGGCGAAGCCGTCCGCGCCTTATGGCAGCGCACCTTGCAAGGGGCGCCCGCCGGCCTGTTTTCGATGGATGGCAGCGTGCCCGCGCGGGGCGCCCAGTTGGCGGCATTGCCACTGTGGTCGGGCCTGGAGCGCGTCGCGCACGAGATCCTGGCCTGGAGCCGCGAGCGTGGCGACATTGCGTCGCTATACCTGCAAGGCAAGGCGCACGAAGCGCTGGCCTTGACGTTGAAACACCTGGCCCGGCCGGGCGGCGACCTGCCGGCGCCGGCTGACCGCAGGCGCCTGGCCGAGGCCTACCGGCGCATCCAGCGCGACTACGCCGACTGCCGCACGGTGCGGCAATTGGCGGAATCGGTAGGCTTGAGCGAAAAGCGCCTGCAGGCCGGTTTCATGGCGCTATACGGCCGTTCGGTGCACGCCTGCCTGCTGCAGGCGCGGATGGATGCGGCGGCCAGCCTGCTGGCGCGCGGCTGCTCGGTGACCGAAACCGGCTACCGCATCGGCTTTGCCAGCCTCAGCCATTTCATCAAGGCGTTCAAGGCGCACCACGGGGCGACGCCCAAGGCCTGGCTGCGGGGCGCCTGACCGGCGCCGGTCTCGGGCCGGACGCGTAAGCCGCCCGGCCGCTTGAACGTCTGATCCGCCCTCGCGGATCAGTACGCGCCCATGTAGTCGCGCTTGCCGATTTCCACGCCGTTGTGGCGCAGCAGGTCGTAGGCGGTGGTGACGTGGAAGAAGAATTGCGGCAGGCCATAGTGCAGCAGGTAGGCGCTGGCGCTCAGCTTCTTTTCCTTGGGAGTACCCGGGCGCAGCACGATTTCACGGCCTTCGCTCTGGGCGAACTGTTCCGGCTGGAACGAGCCGACGTGGGCCAGGGCCTTGGCGATCAGCGCTTGCAGCTCGGCAAACGTGGTTTCGCTGTCAGGCCAGGACGGCACTTCGGCGCCGGCCAGGCGCGACGAAATACCCTTGGCGAAGTCGCAGGCGATCTGCACCTGGCGCACCAGCGGGAACATGTCGGGGAACAGGCGCGCCTGCAGCAGCGCGCTGGGGTCGATGTTCTTGGCGACGACGTGGGCCTCGGCCTTTTGCAGCACGCCGGACAGGGCGGTCAGCATCTGCGTGAGAACGGGCACGGAAGCTTGGTACAGGGGGCTGGTCATGGGGGACTCGCGGAAAAAGAAGGGACGCGGAAGATGCCGCGCGGCGCTGCAAGACTAACAGCATTCCTGTGACAGCCGGCCGGCGGGGCGGGCACCTGCCCGCCGCGGGCAGGCGGATGCGCCGGTGGGGGGTAGCCGCAATACCGGTATCGGGGCTGGTCTTGTTGCAGGCCGGCCGGCTGGCAACAATCCGGGATGCGCGCATGGCGCGCTTTTACCGACCCCTCCACAAGGACTCCTTCCATGACTTCCCCCACGGCCAGCGCCGCGCCCGCCTCGCCGGACGAAAACGTCCACTGGCGGCGCAATCTGGCGGTCTGTTTCGCCGGTTCGTTCAGCACCATCGTGGCGATGACGCTGCTGCTGCCGTTCCTGCCGCTGTATGTGGAAGAGCTGGGCGCGGTGGGCCATGCCGCCATCGTGCAGTGGTCGGGCGTGGCCTATGGCGCGACGTTTTTCGCGGCCGCGCTGGTGGCGCCGCTGTGGGGCCGGCTGGGTGACCGCTACGGCCGCAAGCTGATGCTGGTGCGCGCCTCGCTGGGCATGGCGATCTGCATGTCGCTGACGGGCATGGTGCAGTCGGTGTGGCAACTGGTGCTGCTGCGGCTGCTGGTGGGGTTTGCGGGCGGGTACGCGTCGGGCTCGACCATCCTGGTGGCGATGCAGGCGCCCAAGGCGCGGTCGGGCTGGGCCCTGGGCGTGCTGTCGGCCGGCATCATGGCGGGCAACCTGGTGGGGCCGCTCATCGGGGGCGCGCTGCCGCCGCTGATCGGCATCCGCGCCACGTTCCTCTTGGCCGGCGGCGTGATCTTCCTGGCCTTCCTGGCCACCGTGTTCCTCATCAAGGAAATGCCGCGTCCGGCCAGGCCCGCCAAGGCGGCCGGGCCCAGGAAGGGCGGCTGGGCGCAGATTCCAGACAAACGGCCGGTGGCCGCCATGTTGGCCACCGGCATGCTGCTGATGTTCGCCACCATGTCGATCGAACCCATCATCACGGTCTACGTGGGCGAACTGGTGCAAGACCCGGCCCGCGTCACGCTGGTGTCGGGCGTGGTGATGTCGGCGGCGGCGCTGGGCGCCATCCTGTCGGCATCGCGGCTGGGCCGGCTGGCCGACCGCGTGGGCCATTGGACGGTGATCGTCGGCGCGCTGGCCGTGGCCGCGCTGCTCTTGATCCCGCAAGCCTTTGTGACCGAGGGCTGGCAACTGGTGGCGTTGCGCTTCCTGATGGGCCTGGCGCTGGGCGGGCTGCTGCCCTGCGTGACCAGCGTGATCCGCCACAACGTGCCCGACGGCGTGGGCGGCAATGTGCTGGGGCTGTCGATTTCGGCGCAGTACGTGGGCCAGGTGGCAGGCCCCGTGCTGGGCGGTTTCATCGGCGGCCATTTCGGCATGCCGGCCGTGTTCCTGGGGACTGCGGCGCTGCTGGCCGTGGGGGCTGCCGTCAACGCCGTGCTGCGTGCGCGCCACCAGCGGCCGCTGGCCCAGGCCTAGCGCGACGTCCGCCCGGCGAGCCTCGCGGCTGCCGGGCGCCCCGATCAATTGCCCATCGTGCGCGGGTCCATCACGCGATCGATCAGGCCCCATTGCACGGCTTCCTCGGCGCTCAGGTAGCGGTCGCGGTCCAGGCTGCGCTCGACGTCTTCGTAGCTGCGTCCGCAGTGTTCGGCGTACAGCCGGATGATGCGCTGCTTGGTGCGCTGCATTTCCTCGGCATGGATCAGCATGTCGGACGCCTGCCCCTGAAAGCCGCCCAGCGGCTGGTGCACGTGCAGGCTGGCGTTGGCCAGCGCGGCGCGGTAGCCGGGTTCGCCTGCCATCAGCAGAAACGAGCCCATCGATCGCGCAGTGCCCATGCACAGCGTGTGCACCGGCGACTTGATGAACTGCATGGTGTCGTACATGGCCAGCCCGCTGGTGATGACGCCGCCGGGCGAGTTGATGTACAGGTGGATCGGCTTGCCGGGGTTCTCGGCTTCCAGGAACAGCAGCTGCGCGCACACCAGGGCCGACACGGCGTCGTTGACCTCGCCGGACAGGAAGATGATGCGTTCGCGCAGCAGGCGCGAGTAGATGTCGAAGGATCTTTCGCCGCGGCCGGACTGTTCCACGACCATCGGGACGAGCTGCATCGTGTCGCGCATGGGCGAGCTCCTGTCAGGCGGCCGCAGAACGGCCGCGCATTGAAAAACAAAAAAGGGTGGCGTCAGGCGGCCAGCTTGAACGCCTGCCAGGGGCCGTTGGCGGCCTGCGGCACGGGCCGCGCCAGCCGGGCGTCGTCGGGCGTGTGGATGATGGTGAGGCGGGTGCCGCCGTCGGCGGTGGGGTGCAGCTGGAAGGTCACCACGCTTTCCAGGCAGGGCGGCAACGTGTCGCGCAGGCGGTAGCGGACCTCGACGCCGGGCGTGGCGGCCAGCGGTTCGGCGTCGGCCAGGTCGCCGCCGGGCAGCCATTGATCGCGCAGCGCCGGGATGCTGAGGGCGCGCCAGACTTTTTCGGGCGGGGCGTCCAGCTCGTAGTCCAGCACCAGCGTCGTGTCCAGGTCGGGTTCCGTGGCGTTCATTGGTCCATGTCCTTGAGCAGCGTTTTCAACGCGTCGACCCGTGCCGGCCAGTAGGCGCGGTACTTGCCCAGCCAGCCGGCGAGCAGTGCCAGGCCGTCCGGGTCGACTTCATAGTTGACGAAGCGCCCCTGGCGTTCCTCGCGCACCAGCCGCGCCTGGCGCAATACCGCCAGGTGCTGCGAGATGGCGGGCTGGCTGATGGCCATGCCCTCGCGCAGCGCGCTGGCGTTCATGCTGCCTGCGGCGAGCTTGTCGAAGATCGCGCGGCGGGTCGGGTCGGCCAGGGCCTTGAAGACGTCATTTTCTTGCATGGCAACACATTAGCAAATGCTTATGTGTTGCGCAAGCCCCGAGTATCGGGGCGGTGGCGGCAGGAAGGTCCGGGGCCGGGCGAGATCCGGCGTCAGTGAATCGTGCGCGCCGCCTTGCGCGCCCGCTTGATCTCATACATGCGGGCATCCGCCAGCCGCACCGCTTCTTCGGCGGCCAGGCCGCGCGGGTCCAGCGCCACGACGCCGACGCTGGCGCCTTCGTAGGGCAGGGCGGTGTCGCCCAGCTGATAGCGCCCGACGGTGGCGGCGGCCGCGCGGTCTTCCAGCGAGCGGGCGGCTTCCTGGGCGTCGCCGCGTTCGGCGTCCTGGCCCGGGGCGGCATCGCCGCGCGCCAGTGCGGGCCCGGGGCCGATCAGCACGAACTCGTCGCCGCCCAGCCGGCCGACCATGTCCGAGGTGCGCACGGCCATGGCCAGGCGCCGCGCAATTTCCTGCAGGAAGACGTCGCCCTGCTGGTGGCCGTAGGTGTCGTTGATGCCCTTGAAACCGTCCAGGTCGACCACGCCCACCAGCACGCTGTCGCCATCGCGCAGCGCGCGGCTGCGCAGGCGGTCCAGTTCTTCGTAGAGCGCGCGGCGGTTGGGCAGGCCGGTCAGCGGGTCGGTCAGCGCGTAGGCCATCAGCTGCATATTGGCCTGGCGCAGTTCCGCGACCAGTTGTTCGCGTTCGATGAAATTGGCGATCACGCTGGAAAACAGCCGCAGGATGGATTCGGCCTGCGGCGCCACGGCCTGCTGGCGGGCGCTGGCGCCGCACAGCGTGCCCAGCAGCAGGCCGTCGTCGGTGCGGATGGGGGCGCTGACGTAGGTCTGGATGCCCAGTTGCCGCGCCGCGTCGGAATCGGGCCAGCAGGCGGCGACGTCGCTGGTGGCCATGCGGCCTTCGTCCAGCGCGCGCTTGCACAGCGTGTCGGACCACGGCACCGACAGGCCTTCGGGGATCTGCAAGGTGCCGACGTTGCGCGCGTAGCGCACGTGCTGCTGGTCGGCGTCCGGGTCGATCGACGTGAGGTAGGTGGATTCCAGGCCCGTGACGGCGCCCAGCATGTCGAGTAAGGGGCGGGTCAACTGCTCGACCGATTTGGCCGCCTGCAGCGACGCCGATAGTTCGGCAAGAATGGGGTCCAACGAAAGCTCCCTGGAAAACGCTGGCGTATCGCCGCCGGCCTGCGGCCGACGGTCGCACCATTATGCCTTGCCCCTAAAGTCCCATGTTGCACTGCCGTAAGCCAGGGTGACGCGGCCGCAAGCGCCGTGTACCTGGATACCCGTGCCCTCCGGCATGGGCAGTTGCAGTCAGAAGGCAAGCATGAAAATCACCTCGTTGCGCAACAGGATCCTGTTGATTACTTGCGTTACCGTCATCGGCGCGCTGGTGCTCTCGGGCATCGTCACGTACCAGATCGTGCGCGACAACATGATGGCCACCATCTCGGCCGACCTGGACGCCATCGCCGCCGGCAACGCCAGCGCCATCGAACGCTGGTCGGCCGACAAGGCCCAGGCCGTGACCGCCACCGCCGCCGTCGTCGAAAAGGGCGACCCGCGCGGCCTGGCCAAGCTGATGGGCGAGACCAACGGCTTTCCCATCACCACCATCGGCTGGTCGGACAAGAGCTATCTGTCGACCACGCAGACGGCCGCCGACTACGACCCCACGGCGCGCCCCTGGTACAAGAGCGCGGTGGCCGCGGGCAAGCTGACCGTGACCAAGCCTTATGGCGATTCGGGCACGGGCAAGCTGTACGTGGCCTTCACCACGCCCATGGTGCGTAGCGGCCAGACCGTCGGCGCCCTGAGCGGCGCCGTGCCGCTGGACGGCATCCAGGCCATCATCAAGGCCATCCGGCCCACGCCGTCCAGCATTGCATTCGTGCTGGCCGCCGATGGCCAGGTGATCTCGCACGTGGACGACAAGCTGGCATTGAAGCCGTCCACCGACGTGGCCGCCGAACTCACGCCCGCGGTTCTGGCCGGCATGGCGCATGACGGCGCGGCGCCGGTGGCGGTGACGCTGGCCGGCGTGCCCAAGTTGCTCAAGGCGCGCGCCATTCCGGGCACCGACTGGTTCCTGGTGATCGCGCTGGACCGGGCCGAGGCCACCGCCGGCCTCACGCAGGTGCTCAACGCCACGCTGGTGTCGGTGGTGGTGCTGACGCTGGTGGCCGTGCTGCTGGCCAGCGTGGTGACCTCGCGCGCGTTCAAGCGCCTGTCGGCGGTGCGCGACGCCATGGACACGATCGGCTCGGGCGACGGCGACATGACGCATCGCCTGGCGGTGGTGGGGCATGATGAAGTGGCGCAGATCTCGGCATCGTTCAACGCGTTTGTCGACAAGATCAGCCACGTCATGCTGGACGTGCGCACCGGCGTGCATTCCATGACCGCCGCCACCAGCGAAATCGAAATGGGCAACCGCGACCTGTCGCAGCGCACGGAAACGTCGGCCGGTTCCTTGCAGGAAACCTCGTCGGCGCTGACGCAGCTGACCTCCAGCGTGCGCCAGACGGAAGAGACCGCGGAACAGGCGACGCGCCTGGCCACCGAAGCCAGCTCGGCCGCCGAACGCGGCGGCCAGGTGGTGACGGACGCCGTCACGACGATGAGCGCGATCTCGCAATCGTCCGAGCGCATCACCGAGATCATCAGCGTGATCGACGGCATTGCCTTCCAGACCAACATCCTGGCGCTGAACGCCGCGGTGGAAGCGGCCCGCGCGGGCGAACAGGGCCGCGGCTTTGCGGTGGTGGCGGGCGAAGTGCGCACGCTGGCGCAACGCAGCGCGGCATCGGCGCAAGAGATCCGCGGCTTGATCCAGACCTCGGTGCAGAACGTCAAGAGCGGCACCGAACGCGTGCAGGCGGCCGGTGTGACCATGGGCGAGATCGTCGACGGCATTTCGCGCGTGCAGCGCCTGGTCAGCGAGATTCACGGCGCCATGGCCGAACAAAGCGTGGGCATCAGCCAGATCGACCGCGCCGTGTCGGACATGGACCAGGCCACGCAGCAGAACGCCGCGCTGGTGGAAGAGTCAGCCGCCGCCTCGGCCATGCTGAGCGATCAGGCGCGCGCCCTGGCCGGCACGGTGGCGCTGTTCAAGCTGCGCGACAATGTGCAGGCCGCCGGGCAGCCGCGCCTGGCCCTGGCGCACGCCTGACCGGCCGCCGTCTGCGCACGGCTGGCCCGCGCTACGATAGTCCCGCCGCAGTCCGGCGGGATTTTTTTCGCCTTCCTCTTCTTACCTTTTGGTCCTTAAAAAAGGATGCCCATGTTCAGCCGACGTCAGACCCTTCACGCATTGCTCAGGCTGGCCGCGGGCACGGCAGGGCTTGTCCTGGGGCGCGCCGCCTGGTCGGGCGGCTTCGGCGTGGCGCCGTCTGCATCCGAACGCGGCGCGTCGACCCAGGCGGGGGGCGCAGCGCCACGGCCCGAGTTCATGTTCTTCGATGCCTCGATCGATGCCTCGAACGTGGTGCCGCCGGTCAAGGCCCCGGCGGGCGGCTCGATGCGCGCCACGCTGTACACCGCCACCGGCGTGTTGGAATGGCGCGTGACGCTGGCGCGCATGACCGGGCCTGAAACGCAGGCGGCCTTTCACGGCCCCGCGACCGAACGCGAGAACGCGCCCGCCGTCATCGTGTTGCCGCCCTTCGTGCTGGAAGAAGACCGTGGCGCGCGTGAATTGCAGGGCCGCAGCACGTTGACCCCGGCGCAGATCGAAGACTTGATCGCCGAGCGCTGGTATGTCAGCGCATCCACCGCGGCGCATCCCGATGGCGAATTGCGCGGGCAGATCAAGACCTATCGGGGCGGGGTGCACGGCGGCTGATCGCACCGCTTTTCAGCACCGCTTTTCAGCACCGCTTTCCCACCGGGTTTTTCGCCCGGGTTTCCATCCCATGTTTCCCCTCTCGCTGGCGTTGTCCGCAGCGTCGGATCGGCCTGCGCGCGCAGTTTTTATCTTGCTGAAAATGGGGTCGTGCCTGACGGCTTCCTGAATTTTTACATGCATTCAGAAAACAGTCAGCTTCATGTCACGCGACCTACGGGAAAGCGATAAGTGTTTGGCGCGTTCCGGCGCAAAAAGCGAAAGCAGATTGGAAGTGTCGATCTCTACTATCTGCCGAACTCGTCCGCAGCACCGAAATTTTCAGCGGGAAGACAGGCGAGCAAAGCTGGCCGGTGTGAGAACCGGGCAGAAAAAATAAGCAAAAAATGCATCGCCTGGGAGGGCGTGTCTTATGTATCTAAGCAATAGAAACTTCGTCGCGGGGCTCTTCATGATCGCCTTCGCTTTGTTGTTCGGATTGGCGGCCACGAAATATCAATTGGGGACGTTCAGCCGATCCGGACCGGGCTTGTTCCCGTTGATGGTCAGTTCGCTGTTGGGGGTGATCGGCCTGATCACCGTGCTGCGCTCGCGCTTCGTGCCGCCGGTGCCGCTCAGCTACAGCTTCAAGAACATCGCGATCATCATGCTCAGCCTGTGCGGCTTTGCGGTGGTGTCCGGTTTCATCAACATGATCGTCGGCATCATCTTCCTGGTGTTCTGCTCGACGCTGGCTGGCACCTCGTATTCGGTGGTGCGCAACATCAAGATTTCCCTGGGCCTGATCGCGGTGGCATTCGCTTTCCGGAATCTGCTCGGCCTTAACCTGCCCTTGTTCTGATAGAGCGACATCCATGGAAATCCTGAACAACCTCGCGTTCGGTTTCGAACACGCGCTGACGCTGCAGAACCTGATGTACTGCGCCATCGGTTGCGTGGTCGGCACCCTGGTCGGCCTGCTGCCGGGCCTGGGCCCGCTGTCCACCATCAGCCTGCTGTTGCCGCTGACCTATTCCATTCCCACCGGCGGCGCGCTCATCATGCTGGCCGGCATCTATTACGGCGCCCAATACGGCGATAGTGTCAGCGCCATCACCATGAAGATCCCGCATGCCAGCAGTATCGTGGCGTGTATCGACGGCTACCAGATGAACCTGAAGGGCAAGACCGGCCTGGCCTTGTTCACCGCGGGCGTCTCCAGCTTCATCGGCGGCACGGTTGCGATCGTGGTGCTGTCGACGATGGCGCCGGCGCTGGGCGAAGTGGGCCTGCTGTTCGGTCCGGCCGACTACTGCGCGCTGATGCTGCTGGGCTTTTTCTGCGTCAGCTTCGTCAGCAGCGGCAGCCTGCTCAACGGCCTGGCCATGGCCATGATCGGCATCCTGCTGGGCGTGATCGGCACCGACGTGAACAGCGGCGTGGCGCGCTACACGATGGACCTGGCCTTCCTGCAGGACGGCGTGGGGCTGATCAGCATCGCGCTGGGCTGCTTCGGTATCGCCGAAATCGTCAAGAACCTGGACAACCGCAATACGCTGACGCCGTTCAACGGCAAGATCAAGCTGATTCCGACGTGGCCCGAGTTCAAGCGCATCATCCCCAGCGCGTTGCGCGGCAGCGTGGTCGGTTCGGTGCTGGGCATCCTGCCCGGCGGCGGCCCCACCATCGCGCAGTTCGCCGCCTATGCCGCTGACAAGCGCTTCAGCAAGTATCGCGACGAAATCGGTAGCGGCGCCATCGAAGGCGTGGCCGGTCAAGCCGCCGCCGACGAAGCGGCCGCTCGCACCAGCTTCATTCCGCTGATGGCCATTGGCATCCCCGAAAACGCCGTCATGGCGCTGATGCTGGCCGCATTCATCGTCAAGGGCATCCAGCCCGGCCCCAACATGATCGCCACCCACCCGGACCTGTTCTGGGGCCTGGTGGCCAGCATGTGGGTGGGCAACTGCTTCCTGCTGATCCTGAACGTGCCGCTGGTGCGCTACTGGCTGTCGGTGTTCAAGATCCCGTACACGGTGCTGTTCCCGGCGATCCTGTTCTTCTGCTGCATCGGCACGTTCAGCATCAACAACAACCTGGACGACATCTACATCACGGCGATCTTCGGCCTGATCGGCTACCTGTTCCTGCGCCTGGGCATGGAAGCGGCGCCGTTGATGCTGGGCTTCATCCTGGGCCCGATGCTGGAAGAGAACTTCCGTCGCGCCATGCTGCTCAGCCGCGGCGAGTTCGGTACGTTCTTCTCGCGTCCGATCAGCGGCACGCTGCTGGGCCTGATCGGCGCCGCGGTGGTGTGGCAGCTGGTGGTGTTCCTGCGCAAGGCGCGCAAAGCCCCGGCGCTGGCCCCGCAGACCGCCGACCATTGAGGCCGCATGGCCCTGTCGACCCGGCTTGCCGGGTGGACAGGGCCAGACGGATTGCCCTGGCACGTGCTAGGGCAGATAGGCCTGCCACTCCTGCAACTGCCCGGTTCGCTGTTGCGTTCTCTTGAGCAGGCAGGCCATCTGGTCTGCGTTGCGTCCGGTCCCGGCCTGGTTGACCCCGTACCAGGCATCGCACTCGCTATCCCGAAAACGCACCCACTGCCGTTGGGCCTGGGTGAATTTCGTTTTCAGCGCGGGGTAGTCGATATCCTCGGTGCGAGGCTGCGACAGCCGTTTCAGCACCTGCTGGTAGACCTTGTTGAGATCACCATCGGCCGCCTCGTAGGCGGCCTGTGCCCGCATGTCGGTACAGATGGGCGAGTAGTCGTCCGCCTTGCAGTCCTGCGCCTGCGCGCTGGACGACGCGGCCAGGACGAGCGCGGCAAAGACGCAACGGCGAAGTGTTGAACGCATGCGCATAGGGGCCGTGGGGTGGGGGGAATGCCGAATGGCAACCTCAAGCCGCCGATTATCGTCCATCCGGCCCGGCGGGTCAGCGACCCATGATGCGGGCGGCGGCCAGCGCCGATTGGCGTACGGCGGCATCCCCACGTTGGCGCAGATCCGCTTCATAGCGTTGCAAGGCCTGCCCCGGCGGCAGGCCTTGTCGCGTCTGCGCCAACAAGGTGGCCAGCGATTGCGCGTCGGCCAGGGCCGTGTTCGCGCCCAGTCCGCCTGCCGGGCTCATCGCGTGCACGGCGTCGCCCAGGAAGGTCAGGCCGGGTTGCGTCCAGCGGGGCAGGGCGGGGGCGCTGTAGACGGTTTTCAAGGCGATGCCGGCCGGATCGCTGGCGGCCACCATGGCGGCCAGCGCGGGGTGCACCGGGGCCAGCAGGCGTTCGGCGGCGCGTTGCCAGCGTTGGCCCGCCTGGGCATCGTGCGGGGCCGCGTCGATGTCACGCCAGACCGCGTCCGTGCCCAGCACGGCGGCCCGTTCGCCGATGACGGCCCAGTACTGGTAGGACGGTATGTCGCTGAGCGGGCCGGCGGCGCACTGTCGCGCAAGCGGCGGCAGCGCCGGCAGTTGCATGGCGTCCAGCACCAGCGCGTAGCCTGGGCCGAACACCACGCCCGCGCCGGCTTGCAAGTCCGCAGGCAGATCGTTGCGTGCCAGGCAGTCCGCCGGCGCCACGCCGAAGATCGTGACGGTGCCGGTGTCCTCAGGCTGGGCCTGCGGCAGATGCTGGCGCCGCAACACGGAATGCACGCCGTCGGCGGCCACGACGAGCGTGTCGGTCCGCATGGGCAGGCCATCCAGGTGCAAGCCCGCCGCGTCCAGGCCGACCACCTTGCGGTCGAAATGCACGCGTGTTTCAAGCCCGGACAACAGGATCTCCCGCAGCGTCTGCCGGTGCGCCGAGCGGTCGGGCACGGCGCCGTCGTCCAGCTGCCAGGTGCCGGCTGCCCGTTGCGGCAGCGCTTGCAAGCGGGCGTCCAGCATGGGGCCGGGATGGTCATGGGCCGAGCAGCTTTGCAGGAACAGGGTATTCAATGCGGGCGGCAGGCAGTGCGCCAGCGCCGCCTGGCCGGTGGCGTCGATGCGCAGGCGGTAGCCCTGCACGCGACTGTCGGTGCGCGCATCGCGTTCGTAGACGTCGACGTCGATGCCGGCGCGCGCCAGGCCCTGCGCCAGGCACAGGCCACCCAGGCCGGCGCCGATGATGGAAACATGGAGATTCTGCATAATGCTCTCGAAGAAAGCCGGATCGACCGGTACCCTTGCAGCTTGCGCGCAAGCGGTCTTGCGCCGGTAATGCCGGTGCGCCAACAAACCATGCAAACCCGACAGCCCGATTCCCCGCCCTGCCCCGACTACAGCGAACTGCTGGACGGCCCGGCGCTGTGCGTGTTTCACGGCGCGGATGCGCCGGGCAACGAATTCCGCCTGGGCTCGCGCGACTACGACTGGCATGCGCACGCGCGCGGCCAGTTGTTCGGGGTGGACAGCGGCTCGATGCAGGTGCGCACCGAGGCGGGGGCATGGCTGTTGCCGCCGCAACGGGCGGGCTGGATTCCGCCTGGCCAGCGGCACCAGGTCAGCGTGGCGGACGCGGCCGGCGGCTGGGTTGCGCTGGTGCATCCCGAGGCCGCCGCCCGCCTGCCGGTCGCGCCGTGCGTGCTGGGGGTGGGCAGCCTGCTGCGCGCCATGGTGCGGCGCGCGGGCGATTGGCCGGACAAGCTGTCGCTGGATGCGGCGCAGTCGCGGTTCGCGGCGGTGTTGCTGGACGAGATCGAAGCCGCGCCGCAAGAACCCCTGCACCTGCCGTGGCCGCGCGATCGGCGCCTGGCCCGCCTGGCGCAGGCCCTGGCCGACGACCCCGCCGACAATCGCTCGTTGGACGCGCTTGCCGTGCAAGCGGGCCTCGCGCCCCGCACGGCGCAGCGCCTGTTCGCCGACGAAACCGGCCTGGGCTTTGCGCAATGGCGCCAGCAGTTGCGCTTGATCCACGCGCTGGAACGGCTCAGCGCCGGCCAGCCGGTGGCGCAGGTGGCCGACGCGCTGGGTTACGCCACGCCCAGCAATTTCATCGCCATGTTCAAGCGTGCTTACGGCATGACGCCGGGCCGCTATCTGCAAGGGGCGGCGGGCCAGGACTAGCCCGGGCCGCGTTGAGGCAGGCCCTTATTCCGCCAGCTTGTGCATTTCGGCGATCAGGTCTGACTTGCCCTCGAAGCCGATGCCGGGCAATTCCGGGAGCGTGACGTAGCCGTTGTCGACCCGCACGTCATCGGGAAAGCCGCCATATGGCTGGAACAGGTCGGGGTAGGATTCGTTGCCGCCCAGCCCCAGGCCGGCCGCGATGTTCAGCGACATCTGGTGGCCGCCATGCGGAATGCAGCGGCTGGCCGACCAGCCATGCTGGCGCAGCATGTCCAGCGTGCGCAGGTATTCCACCAGGCCGTAGCTGAGCGCGCAGTCGAATTGCAGCCAGTCACGGTCGGGGCGCATGCCGCCGTAGCGGATCAGGTTGCGCGCGTCCTGCATCGAAAAGAGGTTTTCGCCCGTGGCCATCGGCTTGTCGTAGTAGTTGCGCAAGGTGGCCTGCAGTTCGAAATCCAGCGGGTCGCCGGCTTCCTCGTACCAGAAGAGATCGTACTGCGACAACGCCTTGGCGTACTGGATGGCGGTGTCCAGGTCGAAGCGGCCATTGGCGTCGACCGCCAGCTTGCGGCCGTCGCCCAGCACGCTCAGGATCGAATCGATGCGGCGCAGGTCTTCGTCCAGCGAGGCGCCGCCGATCTTCTTCTTGACCACGGTGTAGCCGCGGTCGACGTAGCTGCGCATTTCGTCCTTGAGCTTGGCGTGGTCCTGTCCCGGGTAGTAGTAGCCCCCGGCCGCGTAGACGAACACGCGGCGGTCGGGTTGGCCGTTGCCATAGCGTTCGGCCAGCAGCTGGAACAGGGGCTTGCCTTCGATCTTGGCCACCGCGTCCCACACCGCCATGTCCAGCGTGCCGATGGCCACCGAGCGTTCGCCGTGGCCGCCGGGTTTTTCGTTGGTGTACATCGTGTTCCAGATGCGGTGCGGATCCAGGTTGTCGCCCGCGTCGTTCAACAGGCTGGCGGGGTCCGCTTCCAGCAGGCGGGGAATGAAGCGTTCGCGCATCAGCATGCCCTGGCCATAGCGGCCATTGGAATTGAAGCCGTAGCCGATCACGCGCTTGCCGTTGCGCACCACATCGGTCACCACCGCCACCAGGCTCAGCGTCATCTTGCTGAAATCGATGTAGGCGTTGCGGATGGGCGAACTGATGGGAACGGTCTTCTCGCGAATCTCGATGATTTTCATGCTGTCTCCTGGGCCGGGCGGCGGATGGGGAAAATCGTAGATTATTCGCGTCGACTCGCCTTATGATTCGCTGGAAATCACATCTTTATTAACTTTAAGTGAATAAAGCCGCGCCAGGCATCGGCTGCGGTCGCGCCTTCGGGCAAGGGCTTTCCATGAACCACGACCTGGCGTCTTCGCTGGAATTCTTCGTGCTGCTGGCCCGCCACGGCAATCTGTCGGCGGTGGCGCGCATGCTCGACCTGACCCCGCCCGCCGCCACCAAGCGCTTGGCCCAGCTCGAAGCGCGGCTGGGCGTGCGGCTGGTGAACCGCACCACGCGCAGCATCAGCCTCACACCCGAAGGCGAAACCTACCTGCACTACGCCACGCGCATCCTGGCCGATGTGCGCGAGATGGAAGACGTGGTGTCGTCCAGCCGCTCGGTGCCCAAGGGCCTGCTGCGCATCAATGCCACGCTGGGCTTTGGCCGCACGGCCATTGCGCCCATCGTGTCCGAGTTTGCCGCGCGCCATCCGCAGGTCGAGGTGCAGCTGGACGTCACCGACCGGCCCATTGACCTGGTCGAAAGCGGGGTGGACCTGGGCATCCGTTTCGGCGCCTTGCCCGACCAGCGCCTGGTGGCCCGGCGCGTCCTGTCGAACCGGCGCTTCCTGTGCGCGGCGCCGCGCTACCTGGCGCAGCATGGCGAACCCGCCAGCCTGAAAGACCTGGAACGGCACCAGTGCATCATCCACCGCCAGAACGAAGATGCCTATGGCGTATGGCGCTTCACGCATGACGGCCGCGCCGACACGGTGAAGGTGCGCGGCGCGCTGTCCAGCAACGACGGCGACATCGTGCTGAACTGGGCGCTGGACGGCCACGGCATTTTGATCCGTTCGGAATGGGACCTGGCCAAGTACCTGGAAAGCGGCCGGCTTCGCGTGGTGCTGCCTGATTTCATCCTGCCGTCGGCGGACCTGTTCGTGTACTACCCCAGCAAGCGCAACCTGTCGGCGCGCACACGCGCGTTCATCGATTTCCTGATGGCGCGGTTCGAGGCGCCGGCATCGCCAGCCGCCTAGCGACGTCAGCCGCCCAGCGCCGCCAGGTTCAACACATGGCTATGCCCGATCCATACGGCGCAGTCGCGGTGGTCGCGCAGTGACTGGCCGGTATTGGGGTGCAGAAACACGTCCAGCGCGCCGTGGTTCAGCGTCAGCCATGTCATCACCTGATGCAGCGCGGGCGGCGCGAACGCGATCTGGTAGCTCCATTGCGGATGCGGGCCGACCGGGCGCTCATGGAAGCGGCCCATGTCGACCGTGTCGCCGAAGTGCGCGATGACCTGTTCGCGCAGGGCCCAGGCCGCGTCGCGGCTGTCGGCGTTGAAATAGACGTGGGCGTGCCAGCTGTCGACGAGTTCGGGGTTCAGGGTCATGGCGTCAGCCTCCGGCGCGTTTGGCGCGGTGGCCCAGTTTGTTGAGTGCGTCCAGGATGCGGTCGCAGTGGTCGCCCTGGACTTCGATGATGCCGTCCTTGACGGTGCCGCCCGAGCCGCAGGCGGTGCGCAATTGCTTGCCCAGCGCAGCGAGCGCGTCGGTGTCCAGCGGCAGGCCTTTCACCACGGTCACGGCCTTGCCGCCGCGGCCCTTGGTTTCCCGCATGACGCGCACGCCGCCGGGGGCCGGGGCAGGGCGCGCTGGCGCCTGGCATTGGCAATCGGCAAGCGGGCGCCGGCAATCCGGGCACATCCGGCCGCCGTCGGTGGAATAGACGAGTCCGCCTTTGGAGCTGTTCTTCATGGTGTTGCGCGGTGTTGCGGGTTCAAGCGGCCATTATGCCGCACCGCCTACTCATCAAAGCCGCGCGGGCCCAGGGTTTCGGTCAGGTAGTCGATGAACGACTTGATGCGCGACGAGATCGCGGTGTTGCGGTAGTAGACCGCGTTGATCGGCTGGCGCACGTCCAGCGTCTGGCGCGCAAACAGCTGCTGCAAGGCGCCCGACTGGCGGTCGGCGCGAGTCATGAAGTCGGACAGGCAGACGATGCCGGCGCCGTGCAGCGCCAGTTGCCGCAGGGTTTCGCCGCTGTGCGAGCGGATGGCGGGCTGGATGTGCAAGGGTTCGCCGGTGCTGTCGGCCAGCGGCCATTGGTTCAGCGCTTCCAGCTGCGAGAAGCCCAGCAGCGTGTGGGCCTGCAGGTCGTCGATGCGCTTGGGCGTGCCATGCGCGGCCAGGTAGTCGGGGCTGGCCAGCACCCGCACGCGGCTGCGGCCGATGGGCACCGCGTGCAGCGACGAATCCTTCAGGCTGCCGATGCGCAGCGCCAGGTCGGTACGGCGTTCGAGCAGGTCGATGTTGCCTTCGTTGCTGTTCAGTTCCAGTTCGACCTTGGGATAGCGCGCGCGGTAGCCCGGCACCAGCGGCACGATGACGTGCAGCATGAAGGGCGAGGCCGCATCGACGCGCAGGCGGCCGGCCGGCTGGTTGCGGCGCGCGGTCATCAGTTCTTCGGTTTCCTCGACGGCGGCGATGATCTTCCTGGCCTGCTCCAGGTAGGCGCGGCCCTCTTCGGTCAGTTCCAGCCGGCGGGTGGTGCGGCGCATCAGCGTGGTCTGCAGCTTTTCCTCCAGGCGGCTCATGGTGCGGCTGGTGGCGGAAATGGTCTGCTGCAGCGCATCGGCGGCGGCGGTGATCGAGCCGCTGTCCACGATGGCGATAAAGACCTGCATTTCGTCGAGTGTCGTCTTCATATTTGACGTTATATCAAAAGTATTTCGCCGATACAGGGCTTATTCCGCAAGTATCGCGCAGGCACACTGAACCCATTCCAACACTTATCCGGAGTTTTTACATGAGCATTCCGTCTTTTGGCGTGGGTACCTTCCGCCTGCAGGGCCAGGTCGTCATCGATTCGGTGCGCAACGCGCTGGACGTGGGCTACCGCGCCGTCGATACCGCCCAGATCTATGAAAACGAAGCCGAGGTCGGCCAGGCCATCGAGGCCAGCGGCGTGGCCCGTGGCGACCTGTTCCTGACCACCAAGATCTGGGTGCCCAACTATAGCCGCGCGAAACTGGTGCCCAGCCTGAAGGAAAGCCTGGCCAAGCTGCGCACCGACTACGTCGACCTGACCTTGATCCATTGGCCCGCGCCCGGCAACGGCGTGTCCGTGGCCGAATTCATGGCCGCGCTGGCCGATGCCCGCGAACAGGGCCTGACGCGCCAGATCGGCATTTCCAACTTCCCCATTGCCGAAACCCGCGAGGCCATCGCCGCGGTGGGCAAGGACGCCATCGCCACCAACCAGATCGAACTGAGCCCGTACCTGCAAAGCCCCACGCTGGTGAGCTTCCTGCAGGAGCAGGGCATTCACATCACCTCGTACATGACCCTGGCCTACGGCAAGGTGCTCAAGGACCCGGTGATCGGCCAGATCGCGCAGCGCCACAACGCCACGCCGGCCCAGGTGGCCCTGGCCTGGGCGTTGCAGCGCGGCTTTGCCGTGATTCCGTCGTCGACCAAGCGCGACAACCTGGCCAGCAACCTGCTGGCCCGCGACCTGCGCCTGACCGAGGACGACATGGCGCAGATCGCCGCGCTGGATCGCAACGGCCGCGAAGTCAGCCCCGACGGCCTGGCCGCCGCCTGGGATTGATATCCGCCACGATCGAACCCCCGCGTCCTCGGGCCTGGCCCCGGACGCGGCACGCAAGGAGCAACGCATCATGAAGCTATTCATCACAGGCGCCAGCGGTTTCATCGGCGGCGCCGTCGCGGCCTCGATGGTCCGCGCCGGCCATCAGGTCCGCGGCCTGATCCGCAACCCGGACCGCGCGGACGAACTGCGCCGATTCGGCATCGAACCCGTGCTGGGCACGCTGGACGACGCCGCACTGCTCAAGGCCGAAGCGCAGGCCGCCGACGCCGTCATCAACGCGGCCAGCAGCGACCACCGCGGCGCGGTCGAAGCGCTGCTGGCCGGACTGGCCGGCAGCGGCAAGGCGTTCATCCACACCAGCGGCAGCAGCCTCGTCAGCGACGATGCGCTGGGCGAGCCGGGGGACGCGGTGTTCGACGAAACCACGCCGGTCGAACCGGTGCCCGGCAAGGTGGCGCGCATTGCCATCAACGACCTTATCCTGGGCGCCGTGCCGGGCGTGCGCAGCGTGGTGCTGTGCCACAGCCTGATCTATGGTTCTACCGATGCGCCGCGCGCGCAGAGCGTGCAGATTCCGCCGCTGGTGGCGCAGGCCCGCGAAAGCGGCATCGCGCGCCACGTGGGCCGGGGCCTGAACCGCTGGTCCAACGTGCACATTGCGGACGTGGCCGAGCTGTACCACCTGGCGCTGGCTCAAGCGCCGGCGGGCAGCTTCTATTTTGTCGAGAACGGCGAAACGGCCTTTGTCGACCTGGTGGGCGCCATTGCCCAGGCTCTGAAGCTGGGGCCGGCCCAGGCGTGGGACCCCGTTCAGGCGGTGGCGTACTGGGGGCAGGACCTGGGCGCCTATGCCCTGGGTTCCAACAGCCGGGTCCGGTCGGGCAAGGCGCGCCGCGAACTGGGGTGGGCGCCGCGCCACGGCGACGTGATCGCCTGGGTGCGCGACGCCATCGCGTAAGGCGGGGCGCGCCCCATGCCTGGCGCTGCGGCCGTCCACGGGATGGCCCAACGGCCGGCCGCCGTCAGCAAAACGCCAACCGAGTTGCGGTAAGGTAACCGTTCCCCTTCAGTGACACCGCACGGAGCAGAACTTGAAATACCGCAAACTCGGCCGTACCGACCTGGACGTCAGCCTGATCGGCCTGGGCACCATGACCTGGGGCGAGCAGAATACCGAGGCCGAAGCCCACCAGCAGCTGGATTACGCGCTGGAGCGCGGCATCAACCTGGTCGACGTGGCCGAGATGTATCCCGTGCCGCCCAAGCCCGAAACCCAGGGCCTGACCGAAACCTATATCGGCACGTGGCTGGCGCGCAGCAAGCGCCGCCAGGACATCGTGCTGGCCAGCAAGGTGGCCGGCCCGGTGCGCGACCCCAAGCGCCCCGGCCACATCCGCGACGGCAAGACCTTCCTGGACCGCAAGAACCTGACCGAAGCGCTGGACGCCAGCCTGAAGCGCCTGCAGACGGACTACCTGGACCTGTACCAGCTGCATTGGCCCGACCGCACCACCGCGACCTTCGGCCAGCTGTCGTACCCGTGGGTCAAGGACGACCACACCGTGCCGATCGAAGAAACCCTGTCGGTCCTGCAGGATTTCGTGCGCGCCGGCAAAGTGCGCCACGTGGGCGTGTCCAACGAAACGCCGTGGGGCGTGTCGCAATTCCTGAAGGCGTCCGACAACCTGGGCCTGCCGCGCATCGCGTCCATTCAAAACGCCTACAGCCTGCTCAACCGCGTGTATGAAATCGGCCTTTCCGAATTCACCCACCACGAAGGCGTGGGCCTGTTGGCCTATTCGCCGCTGGCAATGGGCATGCTGTGCGGCAAGTATCTGGACGGCGCCCGTCCGGCCAATGCGCGCCTGACGCTGTACACGCGCTTCACGCGCTACAGCAACCCGCAGGCCGAGGCCGCCACCCGCGAATACGTCGAACTGGCGCGCCAGCACGGCGTGTCGCCTACGCATCTGGCCCTGGCCTGGGTCAACCAGCGCCCGTTCGTCACCAGCAACCTGATCGGCGCCACCAACCTGGAGCAATTGAAGGAAAATATCGACAGCGTCGACGTGGAACTGTCCGCCGACGTGCAGAAGGCCATTGACCAGATCCACGTGCGCCACCCGAATCCGGCGCCCTGATCCCGCCGCGCGGGAACAAGGACACGCATGCGCAATCTCGACTTCAGTTCCTGGCAAGCCGTGCTGTCCACCCTGTTGGGGCTGGCGGTCATCACCCTGATCGGGGTGGGGATCCGCCTGCTGGTCATGCAGACCATCCAGCAGCGCCGCGAACGCGAGAACCGCCAGATCAACGAGCGCCTGCGCACATTGATCGCGGCCTACAAGACGCTGGGCGGCTCGTTCACCGGCAACCTGGCGGTGGACCCGACCCATCTGCGCGACCTGCGCCGCGGCGCGCCCGTGGCGCAGGCGGACCTGGATGCCGACCCTGACGGGATCGACGCGCCCGGCGCCGACCTCTCGGGCGGTGATCTGCCTGGCGGCGAGCGCCGCAGACGCGTGCGCGACGCAGTCGAGGCCGCGCTGTCCGACATCATCCTGCTGGGCACCGAAGAACAGGTGCGGCTGGCGGCGCGCGCCGCGTCCGACCTGACGGCCGGACGCAGCATCCAGACCGCCGAACTGGTGATTTCGCTGCGCGACTTCATCCGGGGCGTGCTGGATCTGGAACCCGTGCCGGTGGGGCTTGAGATTCCCCGGCAGGGTCCGACCCGGCCCGCAGGCACGCGCGGCAAAAGCGAAGGCAATGCCCGCGGCGAGGCGCGCGGGGGCGGCAAGGGCGGCGGCGCAGGGGCCGGTGGCGGGGCCGCGGCGGGCATGGGCGTGGGGATGGGGCTGGGCGCCGGGCGCACGGCCGAGGCGTCGCACGAAGCCGTCAATCCCGTTGATCCCGTTGATCCCGTCGATCCGCTGGATCCCCACGGCGCGCGTCAGTAGACGTCCCGCACGTACCGTTTGTCCGTCGCCATCTGCGCCACATAGGCCGCGGCGGCATCGGCGTCCATGCCGCCCTGTGCCGCCACCACCTGCCGCAGCGCGGCGTCCACGTCCTTGGCCATGCGGCTGGCATCGCCGCACACGTAGAAGTGCGCGCCCGCGTCCAGCCAGGCCCACAGCTGCGCCCCGTGTTCGCGCATGCGGTCCTGCACGTAGACCTTGGCGGCCTGGTCGCGTGAAAATGCCAGGTCCAGCCGGGTTAGCAGGCCCTGGCCCTGCAACGCCTGCAATTCCTCGCGGTAGTAGAAATCGCTGGCCGCATGCTGCTCGCCGAAGAACAGCCAGTTGCGGCCCCGGTCGCCGCGCGCCTGGCGCTCTTGCAGAAACGCCCGAAACGGCGCGACGCCGGTGCCCGGGCCCACCATGATCATCGGCGTATCGCTGCCCTGCGGCGGGCGGAAGTGACGCGTGGGCTGCACGAAGACGGGCACATCCCCGTTGCCCGCGCGGTCGGCCAGGAAGGTGGACGACACCCCCTTGCGGGCACGCCGGCCGTTGTCGTAGCGCACCGCCGAGACGGTCAGGTGGACTTGCCCGGGATGCGCCTTGGGGCTGGACGAAATGGAATACAGCCGCGGCTGAAGGCGCTTGAGCACACTCAGCCATTCGTGGGCGGACAGCATTGCCGGGTAGGCATGCAGCACGTCGGCCAGCTGCTTGCCCCACAGCCATTGCTGCAGGTCCGCGCGATGCGCCGCGTCCAGCAACTGCCGCAGGCCCGCGTCGCGGGTGCGCTCGGCGATCAACGCCAGCGCGGCGGGCGCGGGCCGCGCAATCTCGTAATGCTGGGCCCAGGCCTGGGCCAGCGGTATGTCGCCAACGCCCGGCACGGTCACCAGGGTGTCGGGCGGCAGGCGGGTCTGCGCCAGCAGTTCCAGCACCAGTTCCGGGCAGTTTTCGGGCCACACGCCCAGCGCGTCGCCGGCCTCGTAGGCCAGGCCGGTCGCGCCGATATCCAGCGCGAAGGCGCGCGTGTCCTTGGCGCCGCCGGGGGTGTTCAGGCGCAGGTTCTGGACCAGGCGAGCCAGGGCGGGGCGGGTTCTGGAGGGGGCCGACGATGACGGCTCGGCGTTGCCCGGCGCGGCGGCAGAGGGCCAGGCATCCTCGGCCGCCAACGCGTCGGCCATGGCGTCAGGCAGCGCGGGATGCGCAGGCTGGCTGCCCTCTGCCGCGCGTATGGCGGCCACCACGTCGGCCAGCCAGGCCTCGGCCGGCGCCTGGAAGTCTGTATCGCAATCGACCCGCGCCAGCAGTGGCTGTGCGCCCAGCGCTTGCAGCCGCGCGTCCAGCTTGCGGCCGTGGCCGCAGAACGCGGCGTAGTTGCTGTCGCCCAGCGCCAGCACCGCGTAGCGCACCGACGCCAGCGACGGCGCATCGGCGCTTGAAAGCGCGCGCCACAGGTCCTGGCCGTTGTCCGGCGCGTCGCCATCGCCGAAGGTGCTGCTGATCAGCAGCAGGTAGGGGTTGCGCGTCAGCGCCTCTGCTGTCACATCGGCCATGCAGGCCGTGCGCAACTGAAAGCCGGCTTCGGCCAAGGCATTGGCATGGCTTTCCACCAGCGCTTCGGCGTTGCCGGTCTGCGAGGCCCACAGCAGCGTCACACGGGGGCGGGGGCCGACGATGTGGACGGCACCGACGGCCAACGCCTCGGTGTCGGCCAAGGCCGCGTCGGCCGCATCGCTCCGCGCGACGGCCTTGGGCTTGGCAGCCGCCACCCGGCACAGCGCCACCGCACAGCATTTCAGTTCGGGCTGCTGCGACACCGGGTCGATGGCGTCGTGGGTCACCGCGTTGATGCACAGGTCGTCGCCGTACACGTCGTTCCAGTGCATGGGGGCAAAGCACTGCCCTGGCTGCACCCGGTCGGTGATCGTGGCCGGCAGCACCGCGCGGCCACGGCGCGAACGCACTTCCACGCTGTCGCCCGCGCCGATGCCCAGGGCCTGGGCGTCGTCGGGGTGAATCTCGATGAACGGCCCGGGATTGAGCTTGTTCAGCATCGGCACCTTGCCCGTCTTGGTCAGCGTGTGCCACTGGTGCTGCACGCGTCCGGTGTTCAGCATCAAGGGGTACTCGGCATCGGGCAGTTCGGCCGGGTCGACGTGCGGCCGCGCGAAGAACTGCGCCCGGCCGTTGGCGGTGGCGAACGCCAGGCGCGGGCGCGTGCCGTCTGCGTCCTCGCGCAGCGTCTGGCTGACGCCATCGTTCAGGTAGCGGATCGGGTTGCGCGCGGGGCCGTCGGGGCGCGCACAGGGCCATTGCAGCGGGGTGTCGTGCAGCCGCGCATGGCTGGCGCCGCGCAGGTCGTAACCGGTGGCGGGGTTGAAGAAGCCGGTGATTTCCTCGAACACGTCGGCCGCGCTGGCATAGGTGAAGGCGTGGGCATAGCCCATCTCGCAGGCGATGTCGGCAATGAGGCGCCAGTCAGGCAGGGCATCGCCCGGGGGCGGCACGGCTTGCGGCATCAGCGTCAGGGTGCGTTCGGAATTGATCATCACGCCATCGGCCTCGGCCCACAGCGCGCCGGGCAGCAGGACGTCGGCGTAGCGGTTGGTCTCGGTGTCCAGGTAGGCGTCCTGCGTGATCACCAGTTCGGCCGCGCGCAGGCCCGCCACCACGGTCTGGCGGTTGGCGACGCTGGCCACGGGGTTGGTGCAGATGATCCAGCAGGCCTTGATCTCGCCCTGCGCCATGCGCTGGAACAGATCGATGGTGCCCTTGCCCAGGCGCGTGTGCAGCGTACCGGCCGGCACGCCCCAGCGCTGTTCGACAAAGGCGCGGTCGTCGGCGGACAGCACGGTGCGCTGGCCCGGCAGGCCCGGCCCCATGTAGCCCATCTCGCGTCCGCCCATGGCGTTGGGCTGGCCGGTCAACGAAAACGGGCCGCTGCCCGGACGGCAGATCGCGCCGGTGGCCAGGTGCAGGTTGCACAGCGCGTTGGTGTTCCAGGTGCCGTGGGTGCTCTGGTTCAGGCCCATGGTCCAGCAGCTCATCCATTCCCGCGCCGCGCCGATCCATTCGGCCGCCTGGCGCAGTTGCGCTGCGGGCAGGCCGGTGATGACCTCGACCCGCTCGGGGGCATAGTCCGCCAGGAAGGCGGGCATGGCGTCCCAGCCGTCGGTATGCGCGGCGATGAAGGCGGCGTCGGTCTGGTCGGCCTGGTGCAGCAGGTGCAGCAGGCCATTGAGCAGGGCCAGGTCGGTGCCGGGGCGGATGGCCAGGTGCAGCCCGGCCTTCTCGGCCGTGGCGGTGCGGCGCGGGTCCACCACGATCAGGCGCGCGCCGGCCTTCACGCGGTCCATCATGCGCAGGTACAGGATGGGATGGCAGTCGGCCATGTTGGCGCCGATGACCAGGAACAGGTCGGCGCGGTCGATGTCCTGATACGCGCCCGGCGGCCCGTCCGCACCCAATGACAGCTTGTAGCCGCTGCCGGCGCTGGCCATGCACAGACGCGAATTCGATTCGATATTGTTGGTGCCGATGAACCCCTTGGCCAGCTTGTTGGCCAGGTACTGCGCTTCGATCGACATCTGCCCCGACACATACAGCGACACCGCGTCCGGGCCATGGGTATCGATAAGGGCGCGCAGCCGCCGGGCGGTGTCCTGCACGGTCTCGCGCAGGGGGCGCGGCACCGGGTCCTGGCCGCGCTGCCATCGCGCATAGGCGTGTTCCAGCCGTCCCGACTGGCGCAGTGCCACGTGGGCCGACGCGCCTTTGGTGCACAGGCGGCCGGCGTTGCTGGGATGCTCGCGGTGGCCGGTGATCTTCACCACCTGTTCGCCTTCGACGTGCAGGGTCATGCCGCAGCCCACGCCGCAATAGGGGCAGACGGTATCCACGGTGCGCGGGTTGCCGCTCATGCTCGCTTCCAAAAAAAAGCGCCCTGCCGGTGCGGCCGCGGGGCCGGACGGGCAGGGCGCCATTGCCCTGGTGCCCGGCGTTGCCGGGTCGATACGGCATTCGATGCAAGTTCCATGCCAGTGGGGTTTCGCCTGGAGGCCCGGGCGCGGCCCGCGCAGGGCGGTGCGCGGCTGCACCGCGATGGTGCGTGAGCGCACCTTTTTGGGGGCGTGCGCAGCGGCATGCGCAGCGGCGCCGAGGGACCCAGGCGGGCGCCGTGCCGATGGCACGCTTATTGCTTTGAAACCCATACCGGGCCCGAGTCCGGCCAGACAACGCATGCAGTGCAGGCAACGGCGCCCGGACCCTCCAGTCCTGGGCGCCGTTTGTCTTTTCAAAACCCCAACGGCAGCCGACACACCATGAGCACAGCGACTTCCTCGAATTCCATGCAGACCCTGATCGTCATCGGCAACGGCATGGTCGGCCACCACTGCGTCGAGCAGCTGGTGGAACGCGGCGCGCTCGCGCGCTGGCGCATCGTGGTGTTCGGCGAAGAGACCCGCCGCGCCTACGACCGCGTGCATCTGTCGGAATACCTGGGTGGACGCGATGCCGAATCCATGGCGATGGGGGAGGCTGCTTTCTACGAACAGCCGGGCCTGACGCTGCGCCTGGGCACGCCGGTGCTGCGCATCGACCGCCAGCAGCGCCAGGTGGTCACGGCGAACGGCAGCCTTCACTACGACAAGCTGGTGCTGGCCACGGGCTCGTACCCGTTCGTGCCGCCGATCGCGGGCGCCGAGGGCGCCTCAAAGCTGGTCTACCGCACGCTGGACGACCTGGACCGCATCCGCGAGGCGGCCGATGGCGCGCGCCGTGGCGTGGTGGTGGGCGGCGGCCTGCTGGGGCTGGAAGCGGCCAACGCGCTGAAGTCGCTGGGGCTGGAGGCGCACGTGGTGGAATTCGCGCCGCGCCTGATGCCGGTGCAGCTGGATGAAGCCGGCGGCGCGGCGCTCAAGGCGCGCATCGAAGCGCTGGGCGTGGGCGTGCACCTGTCGCGCGCCACCCAGGAAATCAAGGACGGCACGCAGTACCGCTATCGCATGCGTTTTGCCGAAGGCGCGCCGCTGGAAACCGACCTGATCGTGTTCTCGGCCGGCATCCGGCCGCAGGATGCGCTGGCGCGCCACGCGGGCCTGGCGGTGGCCGAGCGCGGCGGCATCGCGGTGGACGGCCAGTGCCGCAGCAGCGACCCGCACATCTACGCCATCGGCGAATGCGCGGCGGTGAACGGCGCCATCTTCGGCCTGGTGGCGCCGGGCTACCAGATGGCGCGCACCGCGGCTGCGGACCTGTGCGGCGACGATGCCGCGGCCTTCCAGAGCGCCGACATGTCCACCAAGCTCAAGCTGCTGGGCGTGGACGTGGGCTCGATCGGCGATGCGCACGGCGTGACACCGGGTGCGCGCAGCTACCGCTATATCGACGAGGCCGGTGCGTCGTACCGCCGCCTGGTGGTGTCCGAAGACGGCAAGCGCGTGCTGGGCGCCGTGCTGGTGGGCGACAACAGCTACTACGACACGCTGCTGCAGTACGCGCAGAACGGCATCGCCCCGCCCAAGGACCCGGCCAGCCTGATCCTGCCCCAGGGCCAGGGCGCGCCCGCGCTGGGCGTGGATGCGTTGCCCCTGGCCGCCACCGTCTGTTCGTGCCACAACGTCAGCAAGGGCGCGATCTGCGACGCGCTGGATGCCGGCTGTTCGGACCTGGGCGGCGTCAAGGCCTGCACCAAGGCGGCCACCGGTTGCGGCGGCTGCTCGGCCCTGCTCAAGCAAGTGGTGGAACACGAGCTTGCGCGCCGCGGCGTGGCGGTGGACAAGAGCCTGTGCGAACACTTCGCCCATACCCGCCAGGAGCTGTACGCCATCGTGCGGGTGCAGGGCATCGAGTCGTTCGAGGAACTGCTGGCGCGCCACGGCCGCGGCCACGTCGGCTGCGACCTGTGCAAGCCGACGGTGGCGTCGATCCTGGCCTCGTGCTGGAACCGGCCGATCCAGGACCCGCACCTGGTGCCGCTGCAGGACACCAACGATACCTTCATGGCCAACATGCAGAAGAACGGCACCTATTCGGTGGTGCCGCGCATCCCGGGCGGCGAGGTCACGCCCGACGGCCTGATCGCCATCGGCGCCGTGGCCAAGAAGTACCAGCTGTACACCAAGATCACCGGCGGCCAGCGCATCGACCTGTTCGGTGCGCAACTGCACGAGCTGCCCGACATCTGGGCCGAGCTGATCGCCGCCGGCTTCGAAACCGGCCACGCCTACGGCAAGTCGACCCGCACCGTGAAGTCGTGCGTGGGCAGCACCTGGTGCCGCTACGGCGTGCAGGACAGCGTGGCCATGGCGCTGCGCATCGAAGACCGCTACAAGGGCCTGCGCGCGCCGCACAAGCTCAAGTTTGCCGTGTCCGGCTGCACCCGCGAATGCGCCGAGGCGCAAAGCAAGGACATCGGCGTCATCGCCACTGAAAACGGCTGGAACCTGTACGTGTGCGGCAACGGCGGCATGCGTCCGCGCCACGCCGAACTGTTCGCGCAGGACCTGGACGATGCCACCCTGATCCGCCACATCGACCGCCTGCTGATGTTCTACATCCGCACCGCCGACAAGCTGCAACGCACCTCGGTGTGGCGCGAGTCGCTCGAAGGCGGGCTGGACTACCTGAAAGCGGTCGTCATCGACGACAGCCTGGGCCTGGGCGCCGAACTCGAAGCGCAGATGCAGGCCGTGGTGGACCGCTACGAATGCGAATGGGCCAACGCCCTGTCCGACCCGGAAAAGCTCAAGCGCTTTCGCACCTTCGTCAACCGCGCGGGGGGCGATCCCGATATCCGCTTCGTGCAGGAACGCGGCCAGCCGCGCCCCGCGCCCATGGCGCCGGACGCCGCCGAGCGCCCACGTGTCATTCCCATCAACGAGGAGATCGCCTGATGCCCCCGCAAACCGCTGTCCGCGCGGCTGTGCCGACCCTTGGCACGTCCGCGGTGCCGACCCTTGACGCCGCCGCATGGAAACCCGCCTGCATGCGCCGCGACCTGGTCGCCCATTCCGGCGTGGTGGCGCTGGTCGATGGCTGCCAGGTGGCCGTGTTCTACCTGCCCGATGTCGATGGTCCGACGCTGTACGCCATCGACAACCGCGACCCGAAATCCGGCGCCAACGTGATCGGCCGCGGCATCGTGGGCCACCTGGGTGGCGAACTGGTGGTGGCCTCGCCGCTGTACAAGCAGCACTTTCGCCTGCGCGACGGCGCCTGCGTGGAATACCCCGACCAGTCGCTGCGCGCCTGGCCGGCGCGCTTCAACGGCGATGCGGTGGAAATCGCGCCGCCCGCGGCGGCGTGAAACGATGAGCGCCTACGCCATGCCCCCCACGCTGCGCTTTCTGCTTGCCGCCCGCCGCAGCGAACTGCACGGGCTGGAAACGCTGGCCAGCACCTGTGAGCTGGCCACGCGCGTCAGCAAGCTGGCGCACGTGCTGCAAAAGGAACGCGGCTGCTCCAACCTGTATCTGTGCGGCGGCCAGGATGCACTGCGCCAGACGCTGTCCGGATTGAGTTCGGACGCCTCTGCCGTGGAAGAAGAGGTGCGCCGCTTTCTCGACCGGCTGGAACCGGACGTGACCCGCAGCGCCGGCAAGGCGCGGCTGCTGAATTGCGTGGCCTACGCGCTGTACCGCCTGGACGAACTGCCGCGCCTGCGCGGCCGCATCCGCGACCGGCGGGTGGTGGCCGAGGAAGCCGGCGCGGCCTTCACGAAGTTGATCGCCAGCCTGTTCGCGCTGGTGTTCGAAGCCGCCGATTCGTCGCTGGACGCGGGCGTGACGCAGCTGCTGGTGGCGCTGTTGAACTTCATGCAGGGCAAGGAACTGTGCGGCCAGGAAAGGGCGCACGGCGTCATGGGCTACACCGCGGGCTTTTTCACCGAGCCGCAAAAGGCCCGCCTGCTGGAACTGGCCGACCTGCAAAAGCGCTGCTTCGACGGCTTTGCGCAATGCGCCGCGCCCGATGCCCTGGCGGCCTGGGAACAACTGGCGCCCGGCGCCGGCCAGGTGCAGCGCCTGCGCGACATGGCGCTGCGCACGTCGGACGCCGCCCGCGTGGACGCGGGCCTGGCCGAGGTGTGGTTCGGCGTCTGCACCGAACGCATCGACGCCATGCGCGCGGTGGAAAGCCTGCTGGCCGAAGCGCTGACGCTGCAATGCCACCGGCGTATCGTGGAAACCCGCGCCGAACTCGACAACCATCGCCTGCTGCTGAACCGCTTCGCCGATCAGGCGCGCGATGATGCGCCCGCCATGCTGTTCAAGCTGCAAGGCCGCATCCTGGACGTGCCGCCCGAAGACGGCGTGGGCGAGGAAATGGAACGGTCCATCCTGGACCTGATGCGCGAACAGGCGCTGCGCCTGCGGCAATCGGACGATGCGCTGGCGCTGGCGCGCGGCGCGCTGGAAGAGCGCAAGCGGGTGGAACGCGCCAAGTGGCTGCTGGTCAGCCGCTATGGCGTCAGCGAGCAGGCCGCGCACGACCGCTTGCAGCGCGCCGCGATGGACCAGCGGCGGTCGCTGGACGAGATCGCGCGGCAGGTGCTGATCGAGCTGGAGGCGACGTCTTGAACGGGTGAATCATCAGCCGCCGTATCGGCGCACGCCGGCGCCATTTGCTCCCGAGGCATCAGCGCCCCGGCACGTCCCACAACGCGTCCGGCAGGAAGCCTTCCTGTTCGCCCTTCTTGGCATAGCCCAGCGGATTGGCGATGACGCGGCAGCCGTCCTTCACGTAGTCCAGCGCGCAGTGCAGGTGGCCGTGCATCCACACGTCGGCCAGCGGCAAGAGCGCATCCAGTGCATTGCAGAATCCCGCCGTGCCGGGCGTGACGCCATAGCGCGGGTCGGCACTGGCCAGGGACGGCGCGAAGTGGGTGATGGCCAGCGTCGGGCCATCGAACGGCGTGCGCAGCGCGTCTTCCAGCCAGGCCTGACAGGCCAGGCCCTGCTCGCGCATCTGCTCGGCCATGAAGGGCGCGCCGTGGCGCCGCATCTGCGCCTTTTCCAGGTAGAAGTCCGCCGCGCGAAACGCCTTGCCGCGCTTGTTCAGCGCCTGCGTCAGCGTGTCGCCGGGGGCGGCCAGCGCGTCGAAGTCGGTCCAGAGCGTGGTGCCCACCAGCCGCACGCCGTCGATGACCCGGGTCTCGCGCTCCAGCCACTGGATGTCCAGCGCGTGGCACAGCGCCTGCAGGCGGTCATGGGTCTCGTCGAAATCCAGGTTGTCGTATTCGTGGTTGCCCGGCACATAGACCACCGGCGTCGGCCAGCCGTTGCGCGGCGAATAGGTGCCCAGGCCGAAGTCGTCAGTGGTCAGCCTGGACCGCTGCTGATAGGAACCGATGTCGCCCGCCAGCACCAGCAGGTCGGCCCCCGGGGTGGGGGACGCAACGAACGTGGGGTTGTTCTCCAGGTGCAGATCGGACAGCAATTGAATTTTCATGGGCCAGGGGCTTGTTTTGGTTGCGACGCGCAAGTATATTGGTTGCGACCCGCAACTTCAGGACGCGCCATCATGGATGTTATCGACTTTCCCGCCCGATCCCGTGACCAGACCATCCGCGACCTGCGGGAATTCTCCCGCAAGCTGGTGCGCGAGCTGGGTTTCATGCGCGCGTCGCTGGCCGACAGCGACCTGGCGCCGTCCGCCGTGCACGCCATCATCGAGATCGGCCTGCAACCCGGCATCCAGGCGCGCGACCTGGCGCTGATCCTGCGGCTGGACAAATCCAATACCAGCCGCCAGGTGGCCAAGCTGGAAGCCGCCGGCCTGGTCAGCCGCGAAACCGACAGCGGCGACGCCCGCGCCTCGCGCCTGTCGCTGACCCCGGCCGGGGTCGAGCTGCGCAAGCGCATCGACCAGTTCGCCACCGACCAGGTGTCCAAGGCGCTGCGCCAGCTGGCGCCGCACGACCAGGAAGCGCTGATCCGCTACCTGTCGCTGTATGCCGACGCGCTGGCCCGCGAGAACCCCAACACCCGCGCCGCCCAGGCCGCCGAGGCCATCGACGCGCAGATCCAGGCTGGCTACGCACCCGGCTGCATCGGCGACGTGGCCAGCCTGCATGCCCGCTACTACGCGCAAGCCGCCGGCTTCGGCGTGGTGTTCGAACGCCTGGTGGCTACCGGGCTGGCCGCCTTCGCCGAAGCGCTGCCCGCGCCCGGCAAGAACCTGTGGCGCTACACCGACGGCACCCGCACGCTGGCCTCGATCGCCATCGACAGCGATCCGGCCGCGCGCACCGCGCACCTGCGCTGGTTCATCGTCGACGAATCGCTGCGCGGCATGGGCGTGGGGCGTGCGTTGCTGGCGCGCGCGCTGCGTTTTGCCGACACGCTCGATGTTGACGAAACGTATCTGTGGACCTTCAAGGGCCTGGACGCCGCGCGGCACCTGTACGAGTCCGCCGGCTTCGTGCTGACCGACGAAGCCGAGGGCACGCAGTGGGGCGGTGTGGTGGTCGAGCAGCGCTTCAGCCGGCCCGCGCGCTGACGCATCTGGACACACTAAAGGGCCGCGCAAACGCGCCGCGGCCCGCTTGAACACGCCACCTTTCACGGCGCTGTCACTTCACGTTCCTAGACTCGCTGGGGTCTTGCCGGTACTGCCCGGCAAGGTCGGTCTCTCCCTTTCTGAAGAACCTCCCCATGCCCTCCAAGCGTCTTGCAAGAAGCCTTGCCGCGGTCCTGCTCGCGGCCGCCACGCTCACCGCCTGTGGCGGTGACGACTCCTCCGATGATGATCCCGCGCAGCCCACGCCGCCGGTGACCGAACAGCCCAAGCCCGCGCCCCAGCTGCGCTGCGCACCGTAAGCGGCGGTTGCGCCGTCCTCAACGATTCCGAGTACATTTGATGACTACCCGCCGCAATTTCCTGCAGACCGCCACGGGCGCGGGCTTCGCCGCCGCTGCCCTGGCCGCCTTTCCGCCCAGCATCCGCCGCGCCCTCGCCATCCCCGCCAACAATGCCACCGGCACCATCAAGGACGTCGAGCATGTGATCATCCTGATGCAGGAGAATCGCTCGTTCGACCACTACTTCGGTACGCTCAAGGGCGTGCGCGGCTTTGGCGACCGCATCACCATTCCGCTGGCCAATGGCCGCAAGGTCTGGCAGCAGCAGCGCAGCAACGGCGCCGTGCTGACGCCTTTCCACCTGGACGGCAGCGCCAACAACGCGCAGCGCGCCAACGGCACGCCGCATAGCTGGAACGACAGCCAGAACGCCTGGGACCACGGCCGCATGGCCAAGTGGCCCACGTACAAGACCGACATCTCGATGGGCTACTTCAAAGAGCGCGAGATTCCGTTCCAGTTCGCGCTGGCCAACGCCTTCACGCTGTGCGACGCCTATCACTGCGCGATGCACACCGGCACCGACGCCAACCGCTCGTTCCACCTGACCGGCACCAACGGCGCCACGGCCACCAACACCGCCTTCGTCAACAACGAATGGGACTGGATCGACGGCCTGCCGGCCGGCGTCAACAAGGGCTACACCTGGAAGACCTACGCCGAGCGCCTGGAAGCGGCCGGCGTCAGCTGGATCTCGTACCAGAACATGCCCGACGAATGGGGCGACAACATGTTGGGTGCGTTCCGCCAGTTCCGCCAGGCCAACATCGCCTCGGGCTTTCCGGTGTCCAGCGGCGGCTCGCCCGGTTCGCCGTACGCCAACACCGGCCAGGCGCTGCCGTACAAGGCCTACGATCCGGCCACCGACAACGCCGCCAATCCACTCTACAAGGGCATTGCCAACACGCTGCCGGGCACGGCGCCCGAGCAGTATCTGGATGCCTTCAAACGCGACATCCGCGAAGGCAAGCTGCCGCAGGTCTGCTGGATGAACGCGCCGTCGATCTATTGCGAACACCCCGACCCGTCCAGTCCGGTGCAGGGCGCCTGGTTCCTGCAAGAGGTGCTGGACGCGCTGACCGCCGTGCCCGATGTCTGGAGCAAGACGGTGCTGCTGATCAACTTCGACGAGAACGACGGCTACTTCGACCACGTGCCGTCGCCGTCCGCCCCGGCGCCCGCAGGCGGCGGCGCCTTTGCAGGCAAGACGACGCTGCCCGCGGCCGACATGGCGTTCGAATACTTCAACCACCCCGCGCCCACCGGCAGCACCAGCCAGCCCGCCCAGGACGGCCGCGTGTACGGCCCGGGCCCGCGCGTGCCGATGTACGTGATTTCGCCCTGGAGCCGCGGCGGCTGGGTGAGTTCGCAGGTGTTCGACCACACCTCGGTGCTGCGCTTCCTGGAGGCGCGCTTCGGCGTGGCCGAGCCCAACATCAGCCCGTTCCGCCGCGCCATCTGCGGCGACCTGACCAGCGCCTTCAATTTCAAGACGCCCAACACGGAATCGCTGCCGACCCTGGCCGGACGCGCCACCCGCAGCGCGGCGGACCAGCTGCGTACCGCGCAGGAAGCGCTGCCGCAGATGCCGTTGCCCACCGACATGCAGCTGCCGATCCAGGCCAGCGGCACGCGGCCGTCGCGCGCCTTGCCGTATGAGCTGCACACCAGCGCCCGCTGCGACGCGGCCGGCACGGTGCAGCTGGTGTTCGCCAACACCGGCACGCAGGGCGCAGTGTTCCACGTGTACGACCGTTACCACCTGGATCGCCTGCCGCGCCGTTATGCGGTCGAGCCGGGCAAGACCCTGGACGACACCTGGAACGCGCTGGCCGACAACCTGGGCATGTACGACCTGTGGGTGCTGGGCCCCAATGGCTACCTGCGCCATTTCAAGGGCGACACCAACCGCATCACGGACAGCGGCTCGTTGCCCGAGATCCGCGTCTGCTACGACATCGCCAATGGCGAGGTCTACACCGAACTGCTGAACACCGGCGGCAAGGCCTGCACCTTCACCATCACGCCGGTGGCGTACCGGCAGGACGGCCCCTGGCCGCAGTCGGTGCAGGGCGGCGGCAAGGCGTCGATGAACTGGGCGCTGGCCGCCAGCGGGCAGTGGTACGACTTCGCCGTCACGTGTTCCAGCGACCCGGCGTTCTATCGCCGTTTCGCCGGCCGCGTGGAGACCGGCGCGCACACGGTCAGCGATCCGGCCATGGGCGTGGTGGCGGCGTAACTCAAACGCGAAAGTCCGCCGCCATGTCCTCGTCGGTGCGCATGGGCAGCTTGCCCGCGCGGCATGCGTCCAGGAAGTGGCGGTAGTCTTTCTCGTTCTGCCGCGCATAGGCCTGGGCGTAGGCGACCAGCGCTTCGGCGAACTGGGTCGAGCGGCCCATGTAGGCCGCCAGTTCCACCGAGTGGCCGCTGGCCTTGGCATGCGCCCGGGCCAGCGCGCGGGCGCACATGCGGGCATAGCCGGTCAGGATCTTCTGATTGAAGCTCTCGACATCGGCCGACACCTTCATGTCGCGCAACTGGCGGAAGTAGTAGTAGCGTCCGCGCGGCCCCGTCGACCAGCCCAGGAAAATGTCGCTGGCGGCCTGCAGCAGGCGCTGGCCGGCCACCACGCGAAATCCCTCATGCCCCGGGTCCTTGCCGCGCGCATAGCGGTCGATGACCGACTGGCGGGCTTCCTTGGCCTGCAGGAACAGCGGGTTGCCCCAGCTGTCCACCATCAGCAGCACCAGGCAGACCGTGCCGACGCTGCCCACGCCCACCACTTTGAAGACCACATCCTGCAGGTGAAAGTGCATGAGCAGCGCGCGTCGGTCGGGCGCCAGGCTGTCCAGGTAGCCGGCATAGCATTTGGCCATCTTCTTTTTCCAGGCGGCGGTGTCGGGCCAGTGCTCGCCGGGGCCCAGCAGCGTGGCGGGGCCGGTGGGGTGAAACAGGGCGGGCGGCGCATCGCGGATGCGCCAACGGCCTTCGTCCTGCCAGGCCATCTTGCGCAGCATGCTTTCGTTGGTGCGGCCCGCGGCCTTTTCCATGGCGCGCTGGATCAGGCGGCGGCCTTCCTGCGTTTCGGCGTCCTGCAGCATGCGTTCGAAGGTCAGGCCTTCGTACCAGACGTCCAGCGTGCTGTTCTGCGCATATTCGGTCATGCGGCGCTGGTATTCGGCGGCGGCCGCCATGACGATGCCCGCGGTGTCGCCGCGGCCATACCCCATGTGCTGCGCCGCCACCGCCAGGCTGGCGGTCAGGCGCTTCACATCCCATTCCCAGGGGCCGGTGGCGGTTTCGTCGAAATCGTTCAGATCGAACAGCAGCTGCCGCTCGGGCGTGGCGAAGCCGCCGAAATTGAGCAGGTGCGCGTCGCCGCAGATGGGAATGGAAATGCCGGTGTGGGGCGTGCCGGCCAGGTCGTGCGCCTGCAGAATCGCGGCGCCGCGAAAGAAGGTGAACGGCGAGGCGGCCATGCGGCCGTAGCGCAGCGGGATCAGCGCCTTGACGCGTCCGGCGCTGTTGATGCGCAGCAGCTTGACCGGATCGCGGTCGACGTTGCCGATCGCCGCATGGGAAGAACGCCTGGCGTGTTCGCGGGCCTTGTGCCCATGGGACTTGCGCGCCTGGATGCTGTCTGTCTCGAGCATGGGGAATCTCCCGGGTCATACACAGAAGTCGACGGCTGGCCAGGGGCTGCGAATACGCAAGGGAGCGTTCCTGAACGTCGGCAGGCCCTGGTCGGGCAAGTGTACGGGGCCGGCGGCGGCTTGGCTATGCCCCCGCCACGGCGGGGCGTGAGGGCCGGCCTTGTCGCCGAGTCAGATCACGGTGATGCGCAGTTCGGCCAGCAGGGTGGCTGCCTGGGTCTTGGAAATGGCGGCGCCGGCCAGCCGGGCGGCCGCCGACAGGTCGATGCCGCCCAGATCGGCCTCGCGCAGGTCCGCGCCTTCGAAGCGCGCGTTCTTCAGCGTGGCGTTGCGCAGGCTGCCGCCGTGGAAGACCGTATCGCGAAAGTCGCAGCCGGTCAGGTCGGCATCGGAAAAATCCAGCTGGTGCAGCGCGGTCTTGCGAAACGAGATGCCGCGCACCAGCGCGCCGACCAGCAGGCATTCTTCCAGCGTCCAGCCCAGGCAGGCGATGCCGTCGAAGTCGGACCCCGTCAGCTTGCAGCCGCGAAAGCGGGCCGTGGCCAGGCGCGCGCGGCGCCAGTTGGAATTGTTCAGGTCGCAGCCGGAGAACACCGCATCGCTGGCGTCGGCCGAGGCGAATACGGCATGGCCGCCGCGGCAGCGCAGCCATTCGGTATCGGCCAGCGTGGCGCCCTGGAACGAGGCGTCGGCGATGGCGCAGGCGGTGAAGCGCGCGCCGCGCAGGTCCAGTCGGGAAAAGTCGGCGTCCTGGAAATCGCAGTCTTCGAAGACCAGGGGGCCTTCTTGTGCCTGTTCGATCAGCGCCTGCATTGCCTTGCGGTCCAGCGCCAGGCCCGTTATCGGGGGCTGCGTCATGCCATCTTCTCTTGGGGGTTGCGACAGGCGCTATTGGAACATGCCGCTTTCGGCACAGAACGTCACCAGTTCCTGGTCGGTCTGCACGTTCAGCTTGCGCATGGCCGATATCTTCTGGCCGCTGACGGTCTTGACGCTGCGCTTGAGGCTGTCGGCGACCTGCATCATGGATTCGCCGCGCACAAAGTGCCGCAGCACCTCGAATTCCTTGGGGGTCAGGCTGTTGATGCGTTCGCCCAGGAAGCGGGTGCGCGCCGCCGCGCTGCCGTCGCGCTGGAAGTCTGGCGGATAGTAGCGGCGGCCGGCTTGCAGGGTGTGCAGCGCGGTGACGATTTCGGCCAGGTCGTCGTGCTTGAGCACCACCGCCGCCACCCCCGCGTCGTACAGCGCCGAGATGATCATGGGGTTGGACACCATGGTCAGCACCACGATGCGCGTGGCCGGGTAGTGGCGGATCAGGTACTTGACCAGGCGGATGCCGTCGCCGTAGGTCTCGTCGCCGGGCATCGAATAATCGGTGATGACGACCTGCGGCAGATCCCGGGCCAGGTGTTCGACCAACGCCGTCGGGCTGGACAGCGTGGCCACGACATCGAAGCTCAGGTCCTTGCTCAGCAGGTCGCTCATGCCCATCAGCACCAGCGGATGGTCATCGGCGAGGACGATGCGGAGTCTTTGCATGCGGGGCGTGGTCAGGTGGGGGCAGGGAGGCAGACGGGATCGAGCAGCCCGCTCAACCGATCTGCTCGGCCTGCAGGCGGCCCAGGATGAAGCCATCGACCGCGTTGCTGCGGCCGCGCCACAGCGTGGGCTGGCCGGCAATGGGCGTGCCGTCGGCGGTAAAGAACAGGGCGTCGGCCAGGTGGATGTAGTTGGGCAGCGGTTCGGCCGGCTGCGGCAGGCGGAACACGTCGCCCAGCTCGGCCAGCGAGCTGCGCACCGATTGGCGGCCCGCCGATTCCATGTCCGTCAGCGAATCCGCGAAGCTCTCGGCGAAGCGGTCGAAGTATTCGGCGCCCGACACGATCGAGCCGGACACCAGCATGCCGCCCATCTGCAGCGTGACGCCGATGCTCTTGAGCTGGCCGCCGTTGTTCACCAGGTTCACCAGGAATTGCAGGAACACGTCGGCCTGCGGATTGGCGGCGACGGGGGAAACGGGCGTATCGGGGGTCGGGTCGAGACTCATGGCAAGAGCGCTCCGGTGAATGCGAGGGAGTCACAAGATACTCGAACCGCGCCGAATGCGCATCAGGCGCAATCGGCGGATAAGGCGCCGGATCGGGCGGCAGTCCGGCCAATCGAGGGCGGCGGCGCAGGAGTAACTTTCGGAGAATCGAGACTTTGACCGATCCGGCCAGACCATGACCATCGTGAATCCGTCGACCGCCGCCACTGCCGCGGACGCCCGCAAGACCAACGCCACCAACGGGGCGGATAGTGGCGCCTTTCGCGCGGCCTTTGCCGATGCGCAGCAACGCAACGCCTCGGCCCTGGCCGGCGGCGTGAAGGGCGCGGCCCCGGTAGCCGCTTCCGCGGCCGAGCAGGAATTCATGGACTACGCGTCCATGTCGCTGCAGGACAAGATGTTCTACGCCGCCCTGGCGTCGCTGGGCATTTCCAAGAAAGACTACGACGCGATGTCGGCCGCCGACAAGCTGAAGGTCGCCGAGAAAGTGTCATTGATGATGCAGCAGCTGTCCAAGGCCGACCAGGCCAAGCTGGCCAGCTGACCTTCGTCCGGGGCGACGACACGTCAGTTCCGCCTTTCGGCACGACGTCAGCCTCCCTGTTGGCGAGCCTGCTGCGCGCTCAAGCCGGGCCGCCCGTCTCGCGCCGTTGCAGCATGCGGGCGACGCGTTCGCCCGCCGCCTGAAAGCGCTGCGCCAGCGAGTCGGGCGCCAGCACCTCGAATTCCACTTCCAGCGCCATCAGCCAGTACGTCAGCGATTCCAGCGATTGCCCTGTGCAGCGCAGCAGGCAGCGGCTGTCGTCGTCCAGCGGCTCGACCTGGCCGGCCGACGCGGGAATGCGCGCCGCCATCACCGCGCGCGGCGCGTGCAGCACGATGCGGGCTTCTTCGGCATTGGGCGCCTGGCCCACCGAACGCGCCACATACGCGCGCAGGTCGCCGCCTTCCGGGGGCGGCCGCGGCGCGAAATGCGCGCCCAGCGCCACGGGGCCGGCAATGCGGTCGAGCCGGAAGGTGCGCCAGTCGTCGCGCGCCGGGTCCCACGCCACCAGATACCAACGCCATCCCGTGTGCGCCAGCCCTTGCGGCTCGACCTGGCGCGTGCTGGCCTGGCCGCGGCTGTCGGCGTAGTCGAAATTCACGCGCAGTTGATCGCGGCAGGCCGCCGCCAGCGTGGCCAGCTGGCCGGCGTCCACCAAGGGGCCTGCGCGCGGCAGCGGCACGATGGCCGAGCGCAGCGCGTCCAGCTTGTGGCGCAGCCGCGTGGGCATGACCTGTTCCAGCTTGACCAGGGCGCGCAGCGCGGCTTCTTCCACCCCGCCGACCGAGCCGGTGGCCGCCGTGCGCAGCGTGATGGCTACCGTCATGGCTTCGTCATCGTCCAGCAGCAGCGGCGGCAGCGTGTTGCCCGCGCGAAACGCGTAGCCGCCCGCCACGCCGCTGCTGGCCTGAATCGGGTAGCCCAGTTCGCGCAGCCGGTCGATGTCGCGCCGCAGCGTGCGCGGGTGCACCGCCAAGGCTTGCGCCAGCTCGGCGCCGGCCCAATGGCGGCGGGTCTGCAACAGGGAAAGCAGGCGGAGCAGGCGGTTGCTGGAACTGAGCATGGTGAGGCGACGTTACCTCGTATCGAGGGCGGAAACTGTCCGCAATGGATTCTACAGTTCGTCCGTCGTCAGCGGCCATGGGGCCGCGGCACTCACCCCCGAAATCCGGAGCCTTTTCCATGTCTATCGTTTTCTATTGGCACCCCCAGTCCAGCGCTTCCCCCATCGCCTGCGCCCTGGCCGAATTGCAGGTCCCGCACGAACGCGTCAAGGTGGATATCCGCGCGGGCGAGCAGCGCCGCCCCGAATTCCTGGCCCTCAATCCCAATGGCAAGGTGCCCACGCTGACGGTGGACGGTGCGCCGATGTTCGAGGCCCTGGCGATCCATCTGTGGCTGGGCGAGAACTGGGGCGTCAAGCAAGGCCTGTGGCCCGCCGCCGGTACGCCCGAGCGGCTGGCCGCCCTGTCGTGGTGCGCCTGGGCCTACGTGACCTACGGTGCGGTCATCTCGCGTCTGCACGCCGCCGCCCATGGCGACGAAGCGGGCCGTGACGCGCGCCAGGCCGAGCGGGCCATCGCCGACCTGGATTCTTTGTTGGGACTGCTGGATGCGCACCTGACGCGCCAGCCCTGGATGCTGGGCGACAAATACTCGCTGGCCGACCTGGTGGTGGGATCGGTGGTCGGCTATACGGCCTTCCTGGGCGCGCCGGTGGCCGCGCACCCGAAGGTGCAGGCCTGGCTGGGCAAGGTCAAGAGCCGCCCCGCGATGCAGGGCGACGTCTGAATCTGAAAACGCCGCGCCAGGCCGCTCGCTTACCAGCCCCAGCAGGTGCCGGCGGCGGGCTTGCCGCAAGCGCGGTAGTTCACCGAATACCAGAGCTTGCCTGCGGTGCGCGGATCGCCATTGGTCTTGACGTCGTTGCGCGGCAGTTCTTCAAGCGCGTCGCGCGCCGCCTTGGTGGGCGTGCCGCTGGCGGCGCCGGCCACCAGCACGATGCGGCCCAGGCTGGCGGCGGTGCTGTCCTGGAACACGATGTCGGTGTCGGCCAGCGCGGTCATCTTCAGGGCGGCATTGCGCACCGCGGCGGCGTAGCCGTCGTTGGCGCCGGTGGGCGCCAGCGCGGCGCTCAGCGTGCTGACCGTCAGGATCTGTGCGGGCGTGGCCGGCGCCACCATGGCGTACGCGTCCAGGCCGGCCAATTGGCCGCCTGCCACCTGGCGGCGCAGCCAGTCGCCCCACAGGAATTCGGCGAATTCCGGCAGGCTGCCGTTGCTGTAGGCGATGTCGCGGGTGAAATACACCAGCGAGCGGTAGCGGTCTTCCTGCATGCCGCCGGCTTCCTGCGCGTTGGCGATGCCCACGCGCGACGGCAACTGGTCCACCGTGATCGGCTGGTTCTGGCCATCACGCAGCCACGCGCGGCGTTCGTCGACCATGCGTTGCCAGAACGCGGAGGACGTGCCCAAGGTGCTGTAGTTGGCGCTGACCTTGACCCACACCGGCAGCTTGGGGCCGCCGTCGAAGATTTCACGCAAGGACGAGAACGTGTGGTGTCCGTCCGTCAGGTACAGATTGCCATCCCAGCCGATCACCACCGTCTTCAGGTTGGTGGGGTCGCTACCGGGGGCGGCGGTGCAGGCGAAGCTGTCGGGCTTGTCCAGGCGGGCGGCCTGGGCCTGGGCGACCGAGGTGAATGCGACGGCCGTGGTGCCGCCCATGTCTTCGCAGTAGTCGCTGAATTTCTTGCCGACCGTGCGGTTCACATAGTCCAGCTGGTTGACGGCATTGCCGGCCCAGGTGGGGCGGGCGAAGTCACCCTGCCAGCGACCGAGCTTGTAGTAGATCTGGTCGTAGCCGATGGCCGCCTGGGTGGGGCGCAGCTCTTCGATGCGCACCTTGAGCACGTCGCCCGTCTTGGCAGTCAGGTAGGCCTGGTTGCGGGTGTCGACGGGCGGCGGCGCGGGGGTTTCCGCGACGGGAGGCGTGGGGGCGTCGTCATCGTCGCTGCTGCCATTGCAGGCGGCCAGCCATAGCGGCAACGAGGCCAGCGCCAGCACGCGCAGGGCGGGGCGCCAGCGCGCGGCAAAGGGCAAGGGAGCAACGGGGGAAGGCGTGCGGGGCATGGGCGTCGAGGGGGGATTGATCAGAGAAGTATCCAATGATGACGGAACCGTGTTGCGTGATCATTGCACTTGTCATGTGCGCGACAAAATTGTCGGCGCACGCAGCACCATCAGTATCATGGCCACGGCCACCCAGGCGGCGGACAGCGGCCGCGGCGTGTCGAACGGCAGCCACGCGCTGGCTGCCAGCCCCAGGCCCAGCAAACTGTAATAGGCCAGTCCGAACAGCGCGCCGGCCCGTCCCAGGCAATGCCCATAGCGGCGCAAGGCCGGCCCCAGCAGATTGGGAATAGCCAGGCCATATCCCACGAAGATCGGCAGCGCCGCCGCCGCCCACAGCCAGCCCGGTTCCGGCCGCCCGCACACGGCCACGGCTTGCGCCACTGCGCCCAGCGCCACGCCGCGCAGGCCATGGCGTACCCGCGTGGCCGCCGTCATGGCGGCGGGCATCACGCGGTTCAGCATCGCGCCCAGCGTGCCGGCCAGGGCAACGCCCAGCCCCACCCAGCCGAATCCCAGGCCGGGCAGTTCGCCGGTCATGAACGGCCCCGCAGCATAGAAAGAGAACATCAGCAGGTTCAGGCCCGCCACGCGCAGCACCGCCAGGCGCAGCTCGGCGTCGGCCAGCATCTGGCGCGTCAGCGCCGCCAGCGGCACCGTGGCCGTGACCGCCGGCCGCGTTTCGCGCCAGTGGCGCACGGCGCACAGCAACAGCCCGGCAATGGCCAACGCAATCACCGCCAGCACGCCCGCATAGCCTTGGCGCTGCGACACCTGTTGCCCCGTCAGCGGGCCCACGGCGGGGGACCACGCCAGCACCGCGCCCAGCGTCACGAAGTAGCGCGTCAGGCGTTCGCCAGCCAGGCAGTCCCGGAGCAGCGTCTGCGTCACGACCGAGCACGCGGCCAGGCCGAGCGCCTGGACGAAGCGCCCGGCCAGCAGCCACGCATAGGTCGGCGCGGCCAGGGCACCCAGCGTGCCCGCCAGGCTGGTGGCCAGTGCGGTCAGCAACGCCGGGCGGCGGCCCCAGACGTCGGCCAGTTGGCCCCATAGCAGGACGCCGCAGGCAAAGCCCACGAAGAATATGCCCATGACGGGTTGGGTGGCGGCCGCGTCCAGGCGCCAGTGGCGCGCCAGGTCCGGCAGGGCCGGGGCCAGGATGGTTTCCGCGATCTGGGGCAGGGCCAGCAGCGCGATGATGAGCCAGCGCGGGGGCAATGCGGGCGCGGACGAAGGGGTAGCGGTGTGAGGCATGGCGAAGCGGTGCGGCAAAAGGACCCTAGCGTATCGGGCCGGCTTTGCGCAAAATCACGACATCACGCCATAAAACATCGCCAATCGGACATGCCTGTCTATTCCCCCACTTCGGTCGAAGATCCCGACAGCGTCGTCTGTCCCGTCGTGGGCCAGGCCATCGATACCCGGGCCCATGCCTCGGACTGGCACGCCCATCGGCGCGCCCAACTGCTGTATCAAGTGCAGGGCGGGGTGACCTTGTATCTGGCGGATCGGGTGGGGCAACTGGCGCCCTTGCAGGCGGCCTGGCTGCCGGCGGGGTGCCTGCACCGCACGGTCATGCAGGGCGCGTTCGCCTATCGCAGCCTGTATTTCGACGTGGATGTCTTTCCGAATCTGCCGCGGCAGCCGGGCATCCTGGACGTGAATCCTTTGCTGCGCGAGATGATCGTGCGCATTACGCAATGGCCGTCGGACCAGCCGCTGGACGCGGTCCGGCAACGCCTGGTGGCGACCCTGCTTGATGAAATGGCGGCGGCGCCCACGGCGCCGCTGCATCTACCGATGCCGCGTGACCGGCGGCTGGCGCCGATTGCGCGCGCGCTGCTTGCCGACCCGGCCTGCCCGCGGTCCATCGAAGACTGGGGCAAGCAGGTGGGCGCCAGCGGCCGCACCTTGGCGCGGGCCTTCCTGGCCGAGACGGGGTTGCCGTTCACCCGGTGGCGCACCCAGTGCCGCCTGCTGATCGCGCGGGCACGGCTGGCCGAGGGTGCCTCGGTGACGGAAGTGGCGCATTCGGTGGGCTATGCCAGCGACAGCGCCTTCATTGCGATGTTTCGGCGCGCCTATGGCGAGCCTCCGGGACGAAGGCTGCACAGGCGCGCCGTGGCGCTTTAGAACACGTGGCGGATGCCGACGCCGGCCGCGGTGCTCTTCAGGCCGTCGATGAACGCGTAGTCCTTGCCGTACGAGCCGTAGGCGTACAGGTTGGTGCGCTTGGACAGGTCGTAGGTGTAGCCCACGCTCCAGACGTTCATGTTGGCATCGCCGCCGGTCAGGCGGTCGTTGGACGGCGACACGTGCTGCCACGACGTGAACACGCTGCTGGCGCCGCCCACGGGGATAGTCGCGCCCAGCATGTAGGCGTTGGCCTTGAAGCCGTCGACGTAGCGGTTGGTACCGAATTCATCGCTGAACGGCGTGCCGCCGGGCAGGTCCTGGCCGACGAACCAGCCGTCGGTGGTGCGGCCGTAGGCGGCGGCCAGCTTCACGACTTCCAGGTCGTACGAGATGCCGGCGGCGTACTGGCGCGGGGTTGCGTCGTGGTCGATGGCGGCGCGGTTCGAGCCGTTGAGCTGGTCGTAGGTCAGCGTGAAATTCAGCGGGCCCTGCACGTAGCGCGCGCCGACGGTGATGCCGCGCGAGTTGTCGGCGGTACGGAAGCCCGTTTCGTTGGCGTTGGTGTCGTCCGCGTTGAACGAGTAGCCCGCGGCGAACTCGAAGCCGCTCATCGAGGGGCTGCGGTACATGACCATGTTGTCCCAGCGCATGGTGTTGGCCGCGCTGAAACCCAGGCCCAGGTTGGATTGCGTGTAGCTGGTGTAGAAGGGGTCGATGTCGGCCAGGTAGTTCGAGCCCACGGTGGCCTGGCGGCCGAATTCCACGGTGCCCCAGGCGTCGCTGGTCAGGCCGATGGTGGCCTGGCGGCCGAACAGGCGGCCGTTCTGGGCGCGCGAGCCGTTGCCCGAATCGAAACCGCTTTCCAGCTTGAACACGGCGCGCAGGCCGTCGCCCAGATCTTCGGATCCGCGCAGGCCCCAGCGGGAGCCGGCCTGGATGCCGTTGATCATGCCGAGTTTGCTGCCGTCATAGCCATCGCCCTTGATCTTGTTGTAGCCGAGGCCAGTGTCGATGACACCATAGAGAGTGACTGACGTTTCTGCCTGAGCGACGCCTGCAAAGGTGGTGAACATTGCGGCTGCGAGCAACGTCTTTTTCATCCGGAAAACTCCTAGAGTGGGGTGGAAAAAACAAAGGGAACAGCACGTTAGGCGAGGCGCCCAGCGGTGTTCCCAGACTCTAGTGTAGACCAGTTCGGTCTATTTTCCGGCAATTTGGTCGAATTTCTGGCTATTTACGGCAATTATCAGACCGGTCTGAGCGCCCAGCCACGGGCGCCGAGACGGTCGCGTTTGCCCTAGCCGCGACGCCCGCGCAGGCGTCGCTCTTCCCGCACCACGATGGCCGCGCCCACGATGATCATGGCGGCCAGGGCGTACCAGGTGATGGCATACACCAGATGGTTGTTGGGGAAGGTCAGCACCGTCAGGCCGGCCACGGGCGCCTTGGCCGGATCGCGGGCGGCGCCAGGGGCGGCGTCCGCGTCGATGAAATAGGGCGCCACGTCCGACGCCGTCAGCCCGCGCGCCGCCGCGATGGCCGGCAGGTCGCGCGAATACCAGAGGTTGGACGCCGGATCGTTGTTGCGCAGAAAGCCGCTGCCCGGTTCGCCCATGCGCAACAGGCCGGTGACCTGCACCGGGGCCGCTGCAGCCTCGGCCTGGGCTTGCGCCTGGCCGGCGGCCTGGCTCTTGCGCCACTCGGGCAACACGAAGCCGCGGTTCACCAGCACCGTGCCGCCGCCATCCGCCAGCTGCAGGGGCGTCATGACCCAGTAGCCGCTGCCCAGCTCGGTGGCCGCCTGCACCAGCGTCTGCTTGTCGTACTGGTAGACGCCGGAGGCCGACACACGGCGGTATTCGGCGTTGTCGGAATTCAGGGCGGCCCAGTCGGCCCGCGTGGGGGCGGGCGTGGGGGTCGCATGGGCGCGCTGGTCTACCTGCGCGATCAGGCCTTGTTTCCAGGCCAGCCGATGCACCTGCCAGGTGCCCAGGGTGCACAGGCCCGCGAACAGCGCAACGGCAATCACCCCGAGTATGACCAGGGTGGTTGCCTTGCGGGGACTGCGGGGGGTGTCGCCGGGTAGGGAAGAGTCTTTTATTGCCGCCATCACATCAGGGCATATTCCGCATGTCGTGGATGGACATGGGCATCATGTTGGAGTTCAAGTGATACATGATCCAGATGGATCCGCTGAGCGTAATCACGACCAGCACCAGGGTGAATATTAACGCCAACATGTTCCAGCCGCTTTCGGACTTGGCATCCATGTGCAGGAAGTACACGATGTGCACCACGATCTGCACCGCCGCGAAAGCCAGGATGATCAGGGCGGTGGTGCGCGAACTGTCGAATACGCGGCCCATCACCAGCCAGAACGGAATCGCCGTCAGGATGGCCGCGAGCACGAAGCCGGTGACGTAGCTTTTCAGGGTGCCGTGGGCGGCGCCGTCGTCGTCGTCGTGGTGGTCGTGGCCGCCGTGGCCAGCGTGGTCGGCATGGGCGGTCATGGCAGCACTCCCATCAGATAGACAAAGGTGAACACGCCGACCCAGATCAGATCCAGGAAGTGCCAGAACATCGACAGGCACATCAGCCGGCGCCGGTTTTCGGGAATCAGGCCATGCATGCGGACCTGCACCATCATGGTCACCAGCCAGACGATGCCGAACGTGACGTGCAGCCCGTGCGTGCCCACCAGCGTGAAGAACGACGACAGGAACGCGCTGCGCTGGGGCCCGGCGCCGATGTGGATCAGGTGCGCGAACTCATACAGTTCCAGGCACAGGAAGCCCAGCCCCAGGATGCCGGTGACCGCCAGCCAGCCCTGCGTGGCGGCCACCCGATTGCGCCGCATTTCCAGCATGGCGAAACCGTAGGTGATGGACGACAGCAGCAGCAGCGACGTGTTCACGGCCACCAGCGGCAGGTCGAACAGGTCGGCGCCGGACGGCCCGGCCGCGTAGTTGCGCCCCAGTACGCCGTAGGTGGCGAACAGGCAGGCGAAGATGAGGCAGTCGCTCATCAGGTAGACCCAGAAGCCCAGCAGGGTGCCGTTCTTCGGGTGGTGTTCGCCGGGCACGTGGAAGACGGGCTCCGGGGGCGGCGTGGCGCCGCCAGGCAGGGTGGGGGCCAGGGTATTAGACATGTTTCGCCAACAAGTGGGTGCGGGCGTCTTCCGTGCGCACGACCTCGTCGGCCGGCACGTAGTACTCGCGCTTGTAGTTGAAGGTATGGACGATGGACACGATGATCAGCGCGGCGAACGACAGCACCGCCAGCGGCCACATGTGCCAGATCAGCGCAAAGCCCATCACCACGCTGATGCCCGCCAGCACGATGCCCGCCCAGGTGTTCTTGGGCATGTGGATGGGAATGAAGCCGTTCTGCGGGCGCTGGTAGCCGTGCTGCTTCATCTGCCACCAGGCGTCCTGGTCATGCACGCGCGGGGTGAAGGCGAAGTTGTAGTTGGGCGGCGGCGATGACGTCGACCATTCCAGCGTGCGGCCGTTCCAGGGGTCACCGGTCAGGTCGCGCAGCGATTCGCGACGGCGGTAGCTGACCACCAGCTGGATCAGGAAGCAGGCGATGCCGATGGCGATCAGGAAGGCGCCGAACGCGGCCACCTGGAACCAGATCTGCAGCGACATGTCCTCGAAGTGGTTGACGCGGCGCGTCACGCCCATCAGCCCCAGCACGTACAGCGGCATGAAGGCGAAGTAAAAGCCCACCAGCCAGAACCAGAACGAACACTTGCCCCAGAACGGGTCCAGCTTGTAGCCGAAGGCCTTGGGGAACCAGTAGGTGATGCCGGCCATCAGCCCGAACAGCACGCCGCCGATGATGACGTTATGGAAGTGCGCGATCAGGAACAGGCTGTTGTGCAGCGCGAAGTCGGCCGGCGGCACCGCCAGCAGCACGCCGGTCATGCCGCCGATGACGAAGGTCACCATGAAGCCCATGGTCCAGAGCATCGGCACTTCGAAGCGGATGCGGCCGCGGTACATGGTGAACAGCCAGTTGAAGATCTTGGCCCCCGTGGGGATCGAGATGATCATCGTCGTGATCCCGAAGAACGAGTTCACGCTCGCCCCGGACCCCATGGTGAAGAAGTGGTGCAGCCACACCAGGTACGACAGCACCGTGATCACGACCGTGGCGTACACCATCGATGCGTAGCCGAACAGGCGCTTGCTGCAGAAGGTGGCCACGACTTCCGAGAAAATGCCGAAGGCCGGCAGGATCAGGATGTAGACCTCGGGGTGGCCCCAGATCCAGATCAGATTCACGTACATCATGGCGTTGCCGCCGAAGTCGGCCGTGAAGAAGTTGGTGCCCACGTAGCGGTCCATCGACAGCAGCGCCAGCACCGCGGTCAGCACCGGAAAGGCCGCCACGATCAGCACGTTGGTGCACAGCGCGGTCCAGGTGAAGATCGGCATGCGCATCAGCGACATGCCCGGCGCGCGCATCTTGACGATGGTGACCAGCAGGTTCACCCCTGACAATAATGTGCCTACCCCTGCGATCTGCAAGGCCCATATGTAGTAATCGACCCCTACGTCGGGACTTTGCGCGATGCCTGATAAAGGCGGATACGCCAGCCAACCGGTGCGGGCGAATTCGCCGACGAACAGCGACATCATCACCAGCACCACGCCGCCCGTCGTCATCCAGAAGCTGAAGTTGTTCAGGAACGGGAAAGCCACGTCGCGCGCGCCGATCTGCAGCGGCACCACGTAGTTCATCAGCCCCGTGACCAGCGGCATGGCCACGAAGAAGATCATGATCACGCCGTGGGCGGTGAAGATCTGGTCATAGTGGTGCGGCGGCAGGTAGCCGGTCGAATCGCCGAAGGCCACGGCCTGCTGCAGCCGCATCATGATGGCGTCGGCAAAGCCGCGCAGCAGCATCACGATGCCCAGGATCATGTACATGATGCCGATCTTCTTGTGGTCGATGCTGGTGAACCATTCGTGCCACAGGTAGCCCCACTTCTTGTAGTAGGTGATGGCGCCCAGCACCACCACGCCGCCCACCGCCACCATCAGGAAGGTGAGCAGCAGGATGGGCTCGTGAAAGGGAATGGCATCCCAGGTCAGGCGACCGAAGATCAGCTTGGTGAGGTCTGGTTGATCAGTCATCTCGGTTCCAGGGTGAAGACCTTGATTTCATGCGGCCGGACCGGTGTGCCGGGCCGGCCTTACATCGTCAATTCGGCGGCTGATGTGCACATCGCGCCGACGTACTTGCGCGGCGGCGTGTCGGTCAGGCCCAGGCGTTCGCGCGTGGCGGCATCCAGGCTGGCGATGTTGTGCGCGCCCGGTATGCCCATGCCACCGCCCGCGTCGATCGCCATGGCGTCTTTCATGCACATGCGGTTGGGTTCGACGCAGCGGTTGACGATGGCGTCGAACAGGCCGGGCGCCACGCTGGCGTAGCGCTGCACCGGGTTGCGTTCGCTGGGCTGCTCAAGCTTCAGGTAGGTTTCGCGGCTGAGCGCGTTGCCCGAGGCGCGCGCATCGGCAACCCACTTATCGAAACCCTGCGCGTCGACCCCATGGAAGCGGAAACGCATGCCCGAGAAGCCCGCGCCGCTGTAGTTGGCCGACAGGCCTTCGTAGTCGCCGGGGTGGTTGATCACCGCGTGCAGCGTGGTCTGCATGCCGGGCATGGCGTAGATCTGGCCGGCCAGGGCGGGCACGAAGAACGAATTCATGACCGTCGACGAGGTGATCTTGAACTGGATCGGGCGGTCGACGGGGGCGGCCATTTCGTTGACGGTGGCGATGCCCTGTTCGGGATACAGGAACAGCCATTTCCAGTCCAGCGCCACCACTTCGACCACCAGCGGCTTGGTGCCCGGCGGCACCTCCCGGCCTTCGGACAGCCGTGCCAGCGGCCGGTAAGGATCCAGCTGGTGGGTGCTGACCCAGGTCAGGGCGCCCAGCGCGATGATGATCAGGAGCGGCGCGGCCCAGATCAGCAGCTCCAGCATGGTGGAGTGGTTCCAGTCCGGGTCGTAGTGGGCCTCGCGGTTGCTGGCGCGGTAGCGCCATGCAAACAGGAAGGTCAGGAAGATCACCGGCACGATGATCAGCAGCATCAGGCCGGTGGAGATGATGATGAGGTTGCGCTGCTGCAGCGCCACGTCGCCGGATGGCGAGAGCAACACTGCATTGCATCCCGCGAGCAATGGCAGGGCGGCAAACAGGATCAATCCACTAAGCCTGGGGAAAGACGGCATGGCCATACCTCGAAACGTAACCGTGGGAGGTAAACGCAACACTACGCTGGAAGCCGCGAAAAATCTAGGGTAAAAAGAGCAAAAGTATGCACGTCAAAGGCGTGCGGGGCGGGGCCGGGCACTGTCGGGCCGCGGCCCGCAAAGCCTTTGGCGGCCGTGCATACCGGTGTATTGCAAAAGCGTAGACAAGGCGTCTTTCAAACTTCCTTTCAGCGAGCAATCACATGGCGACCACCACGCAGGTTCCCGGTCACGTCTCCCCCTTGCCCCTGCCGGGGTCGGCGGGCGCCGCGCCCAGCCACGCCAAGGTGGCGCCTGGCGAGATCGCCGTCGGCGTCGTCATCGGACGCGCCTCTGAATATTTCGACTTCTTCGTGTTCGGCATCGCCTGCGTGCTGGTGTTTCCGCGGGTCTTCTTCCCGTTCGAGCCACAGCTGGAAGGCACGCTCTGGGCCTTCGTCATCTTCTCGTTTGCTTTCATTGCGCGGCCTATCGGCACGGCGCTGTCGATGGCGATCCAGCGACGCTGGGGCCGCGGCACCAAGCTCACCACCGCCTTGTTCCTGCTCGGCACGGCCACGGTGGGCATGGCGTTCTTGCCCGGCTACAACGTCATCGGCGCGCATGCCATCGTGCTGCTGGCCGTGTTCCGCTGCCTGCAGGGCCTGGCCTTCGGCGGCTCTTGGGACGGCTTGCCGTCACTGCTGGCATTGAATGCGCCGCCCAATCGCCGCGGCTGGTACGCGATGCTGGGCCAATTGGGCGCGCCCATCGGCTTCATGATCGCCAGCGCCTTGTTCCTGTACCTGCACATCACCCTGACCGAAGCCGACTTCCTCGATTGGGGCTGGCGCTATCCGTTCTTCGTGGCCTTCGCCATCAACGTGGTGGCGCTGTTCGCGCGGCTGCGCCTGGTGCTGACCGAGGAATACACCCAGCTGCTCGAAGAAGGCGAACTCGAACCCATCAGCACCACGCAGATGGTGCGCGAGCAGGGCTACAACCTGTTCCTGGGCGCGTTTGCGGCGCTGGCCAGCTACGCGCTGTTCCACCTGGTGACCGTGTTCCCGCTGTCCTGGATCGCGGTCAGCGCCACGCAGCAGATATCGGACGTACTGATCGTGCAGATCATTGGCGCATTCGTCGGCATCCTGGGCACCATCGCCTCGGGGCTGATCGCCGACCGCATCGGGCGGCGCACGACGCTGGGGCTGCTGGCGGGGCTGATCGGCGTGTTCGCGCTGTTCGCGCCCTGGCTGCTGGGTGGCAGCCCCAAAGCGCAGGACGCCTTCATCCTGATCGGCTTCGCGCTGCTGGGCCTGTCTTATGGCCAGGCGTCCGGCACCGTCACGGCCAACTTCAGCAAGCGTTTTCGCTACACCGGCGCGGCGCTCACGACCGACATGGCCTGGCTGATCGGCGCGGCCTTCGCGCCGCTGGTGGCGCTGGGGCTGTCGGCGCGTTTCGGGCTGGTGGCGGTCAGTATCTATCTCTTGTCCGGCACGGCCTGCACGCTGTTGGCGCTGCGCATCAACAAAGCGCTGGAAACGCGTGACTGATCCGGGCATGACGGCATCGCGCGGCCAGACCCCGCCTTCCGCTTTGCGGCTGGTGCGCGCCCTGGTGCTGGGCGCGGTGCTGGCCGCGATCGCCTTCTATCGTCCCCTGGATGCGCGGGTGTTGCCCGCCTGGTATGTCGGCGCGGGCGATGTGCTGTTCGTGATCGTGTGCATGCTGGCGGCGGCGCTGGGCCGCGGGCCGGGTTTTCGCGATATCTGGTCGCGGGGGTTCGTTTCCGCCTTCCTGCTCTACAGCCCGGTCCTGCTGCAAGGCGGGCGCACTGCCGTTGCCTGGATGCCGACGCTGCTGGCGGTGCTGTTGCTGGCCTGGCCGTTGTTATGGCTGTTCGAGGCCTTGTGGTGGCGGCGCGGGCCGAAGGCCGCGTGATATCGCGGGGCGCCGCGAACGCGACGCCTGCCCGCAATCATCAACGCACGGGCCACCCATACATCAACCCGCCTTCATGCCACTGCGCATTGAGCGCGCGCGGCAATTTCATGGCGCTGGCCATGCCCAGGTTGCGCTCGTAGCTTTCGCCGTAATTGCCCACCTGCTTGATCAGCGTATACGCCCACTTGTCGTCCACCCCCAGGTTGCGGCCCATGCCGGGCGTGACCCCCAGGATGCGCTGTACGTTGGGATTGGCGCTTTTCAATTGGCTGTCCACATTGGCCGAGGTCAGGCCGAATTCTTCCGCTTCCAGCGAGGCATAGAAGGTCCAGCGGACCACGTTCAGCCAGCTCTCGTCGCCCTGGCGCACCATGGGGCCGAGCGGGCTCTTGGTGATGTTCTCGTCCAGGATCACATAGCTGTCGGGATGCTCGAGCGTGGTGCGCGAGGCGGCCAACTGCGATTTGTCGGACGTGAACGCATCGCAGCGGCCGGCGGAAAAGGCCCGCACGATTTCGTCGTACTTGTCGATCACCACGGGCTTGAAGTGCAGGTTTTTGCCGCGGAACCAGTCGGCCAGGGCCAGTTCGGTCACCGTGCCGGGCTGCACGCAGATCGTGGCCCCGTCCAGTTCCTTCAGCGTCTTGACGCCAAGCTTGGCGGCCACCATCACGCCCTGGCTGTCGTAGTAATTCACCGCCACGCTGAGCAGGCCCAGCGTGGTGTCGCGGGCCAGCGTTGGCGTGACGTTGCGGGTCAGGACGTCCACTTCACCGGATTGCAGGGCGGTGAAGCGGGCCTGGGTGGTCAGCGGCGACAGGCGGAACTTGCTGGCGTCGTTGAAAACGGTGGCGGCGATGGCGCGGCACAGATCGACGTCCAGGCCTTGCCAATCGCCCTTGCTGTCGGGGGCGGAAAAACCCTGGATGCCGGTGGACACGCCGCATTGCACGTAGCCGCGCTTCTTGACATTGTCCAGGGTGGGGCCGGCGTGGGCCAGGCAGGTCACGGCCAGCGCCAGGGCGCCGGCCGTCGTTCGGAACACAGGTTGGAACATCGGCATTGCATTCTCCTGTCGGGCCTGGCCCGGTGCTTGCAAAGGCGGTTTACGCGGTCAGTGCGCGGGGTTTGGCCATCGCATCCAGGCTTTCGGTCAGCGCCTGGTCCAGGATCGCGATGGCGCGGTCGATTTCCTCGTTGCTTACGGTCAGGGGCGGGGCGATGCGCCACACCGAGCCGCGTTCGGGGCGGCGGCGGATGTTCATCGACAGGCCCAGTTCAAAGCAGCGCTGCGTCGTCAAGGCCCCCAGCTCGTGGTAGGGCTCGCGGGTGCCGCGGTCGCGCACCAGTTCCACGCCCAGCAGCAGGCCCAGGCCGCGCACGTCGCCGATGGCTTCGTGGCGTTGCTGCAGTTCCAGCAGGCCGCGGCGCAGGTAGTCGCCTTGCTTGCGGGCGCGTTCGATCAGGCGTTCGCGCTGCAGGGTCTCCAGCACGGCCAGGCCGACGGTGGCCGGCAGCGGGTCCGACACGTGGCTGGTGTAGAAGGTGAAGCCCTTTTCGTGCACGTCCTGCTCGATGGCCGGGGTGGTGATGGTGGCGGCCAGCGGCAGGCCGCCGCCCAGGGTCTTGGACACGCTGATGATGTCGGGCGTGACGTCGAAGTGATCGGCGCCCGTGCGGCAGCCGATGCGGCCGAAGGCGGTCTGGGCTTCGTCGAAGATCAGCAGCATGCCGCGTTCGTCGGCGGCGCGGCGCAAGGCCTGCATGTACGACTTGGGCGGCACCAGCACGCCACCGGCGCTGATCACCGGTTCGACGATGATGGCGGCGGGCCGGCCGGCTGACGCCATGTCGAACATCTTCAGGCCGATTTCCAGGCAGGCCAGGGCGGATTGCTCGCCGTCCAGGCCGGCGATGTAAGGCCGGTAGGCATTGGGCTCGGGCATGACGAACACACCGGGCGGCGGCACGCCATAGCCCTTGCGGTCGCTGGCATACGACACCGAGCCGGCGCCGCTGGTCACGCCATGCCACGACCCGCCGATGGCCAGGATCTCGAAGCCGCTCTTGTACATCTTGGCCATGCGCAGCGCGATCTCGTTGCTTTCCGAGCCGGTGTTCACGAAAATCGACTTGGTCATGCCGGTCGGCATCCAGTCGCGCGCCACCGTCGCAGCCAGTTGCGCCACGGCCTCGGGGATCATGCCGCTGAAGAAATGGAACGCGGTTTCGCCCGCGCGGTGCACGGCTTCCACGATGGCGGGGTGGTTGTGGCCGATGGTGGCGCACATCTGGCCGGACGTGAAATCCAGGATTTCACGGCCCGTGTCGTCGCGCACGATCGTGCCCTTGGCCGACTTGAACAGGTTGGGAAAGGTGTCGCCGCCGTAGCGGATGAGGTATTCGCGAGCGGCGGCACGCAGGGTTTGGTCCATGTTTACACTCCGGCGGTGGGCAGGTTCCAATGCGGAACCGTCGGGCGCAGTGTCTGGCGGCGCGGCGCGGGCGTCCAATGCGAAGTACGCATGCGCCGGCATGCATGGCGCGCATGGGCCATGTGAATCGCGCAAGGATCAGTATGGATACCCGATGGCTGCAGGACTTCATCACCTTGTCGGAGCTGCGCAATTTCACGCGCGCGGCCGAGGCCCGCAATCTGTCGCAGGCCGCATTCAGCCGCCGCATCCAGAGCCTGGAAAACTGGGCCGGCGCGCGCCTGATCGATCGTTCCGCATTTCCTACCCAGCTGACCGAGGCCGGCGAGCGCTTTCGCGTCGCGGCGATCGAACTGGTCAATCAACTGGTCGAGGCGCGGGCCGGCATCGCCACCGTGCCGGCCCGCAACCAGTTGCGCCTGGCCACGTCATATGCCTTGGCGACCACGCACCTGTCGGCGTGGTGGCGCGACTGGAGCGCAGGGCAGCAGCTCAGTTGCAGCCTGCAGACGGGCAATGTGCACGACACCGTGTCGGCCTTCACGTCGGGCACGGCGGACCTGCTGATCTGCTTTCATCAGGTGGCGCAACCCCTGCCGCTGGACCTGGCGCGCTACGAAAGCCTGATGCTGGGCACCGAGCTGATCCGGCCCTACGCGTCGCCGGCCTTGATCGCGCGCGACGGCCTGGATTTGCCGGGCAGCATTGCCCGCCCGGTGCCGTTGTTGATGTATTCGCCCAGCGTCTATTTCGCACGGTTGATCGACGCCGCGATTGAAAACGCAGCCGAGCCGCTGCACGGCGTGCGGCTGTTCGAAGCCGAGATGTCGGATGTGCTGGGCGACATGGCCGCGCAGGGCCTGGGCGTGGCCTGGCTGGCCGACAGCGCGCTGCAGCGGCTGGCGGCGGCCGATCTGCAACCGCTGGCCAACCGCGCCTGGGATATCGAGGTGGCGATCCTGGCGTTCAGGGACCGCAGCGACGCGCGCCCCGCGGTGGACGCGCTGTGGCAGCGAATGCGCGCGGGGATTCAGCCCGCGTAGCTTTCCAGCACGTTGGCGACGTTGATGCCGACCTCGGCCACCGCGTAGCCGCCTTCCATCGTGAACACTGCCGGCAGGCCCAGCTGCGCCAGTCGTGCGCCCACCTGGAAGTAGTCTGCGCTTTGCAGCTTGAACTTGGAGATCGGATCGCCTTCGTAGGTGTCCACCCCCAGGGCGATGACGACGGCGTCGGCCTTGAAGCGGCGGATGGCGTCGATGCCGGTGTCCAGCGCCTGCGTCCAGGTGGTGAAGTCTGTACCAGCGGCCAGCGGCAGGTTCAGGTTGCAGCCTGCGCCGTTGCCGTGGCCGGCTTCGTCGGCATAGCCCAGGAAGAACGGATATTCGGTGGTGGGGTCGCCATGCACCGAGACCGTCAGCACGTCGCCGCGCTCGTAGAAGATGCTCTGCGTGCCGTTGCCGTGGTGATAGTCGACGTCCAGCACCGCGACACGCGCGGCGCCCGCGTCGCGCAGCGCCTGCGCGGCCAGGGCCGCGTTGTTCAGGAAGCAATAGCCGCCGAAGAAATCCGCGCCGGCATGGTGGCCGGGCGGGCGCGTCAAGGCCATGGCGGCGCGCGGGCCGCTGGTGGCCGAGACGGCCCGCGCGGCATCGATGGCGCAGGCCGCGCCCGCCGTGGCGGCTTCCCAGGTGCCGGCGGTGAGCGGGCTGCCGCTGTCGAACGAGAACAGGCCGACGCGGGCGGCGAAATTGGTGGGCGAGATGTCGTGGCGAAAGCCGCGCACCGGCCAGACCGACGGCAGGATGTCCAGGTCGGCGTTGGCGGGGTCCAGCGCGATCCAGTCGGCCCAGGCGCTTTGCAGGAAGTCGACGTAGCGCGGGCTGTGCACGCGCCGGACCAGGTCCATGTCAGCCGCCGACGGGGCCTGCAATGCGCCGATGCCGCGCTGGCGCAGGGCGTCCAGCACGTATTCCAGCCGTGCCGGCGTTTCGTGGCAGGGCACCAGCTTGCCGCGGAACATTTCCTGGCGGCCATCGTGTTTGCTGTGGACGGGGTTGTGGAAGATATGCACGGGGTCGCCTGCGCAGGAAAGGGGGAAGGGGAAGGGGAAAGCGAAACTATAGCGGCCGGACGGCGTACCAGGCCAAGGCCGGCAACTCGCGCAGGATGGAATACAGGTCGCGGGTTTCGAAGAACCGAGGCGAGGCGCCGCCCACCTGCGCCACGCCGTGGCGCTTGAGCGCCAGCATGGTGCGCGGCACATGGAAATACTGCGTGACGGCCGTGGCGCTGGTGTAGCCGTGTCCGCGCATATAGGCGCTGGCGTGGCGGGCCGTGGCCCAGCTGTCGTTGCCCAGGCTGTCGACCACGATGCGGGCGGCGGGCACGCCGCGCGCAAGCAGGTAGTCGCGCATCACGACGGCTTCGTCGTGGCCGTCCGGGTCGACGCCGCCGCTCACGAAAACGATCTTGCAGCGCTCGGCGGCCACGCAGTCGTAGGCGCGGTCCAGCCGGGCCGCCAGGCGCGGCGAAGGCTTGCCGTCGGCGCCCACGGTATTGCCCAGCACGACGGCGACGTCGGCGGCAGGGGCGCCGGCCAGCAGGCCGGTGGCGATCACGGCGCCTGCTGCGATCAGCACGACAGCCACCCCGGCGGCCAGGGCGCGCCACAGCCATCGCATCACACCCGTCTTCTCGTTGCGGTTCATGGTCGGCCCATCACGACGGGCGTTTGGGGAACGGGTAGTCGACTTCGATCTCGTTCGAATAGACCGGTTCCGGAAGGCCCGGGTCGGTCAGCACGACGGCCAGGCGGTAGCGGCCCGGCGCCAGGTCGGGAAAGAACGGCACATACTGGCCGTTGCCTGCGCTGACCTGGTATTGGGGCTTGCCGTCTTCGCCGGCGCGCCAGACGACGGGGTCGTCGGCCCAGTCCGCGACGTGGCGCGGCGCGGCCACGGGCGGCGGTGCGGGGCGGTCTTCGGCCTGGGATGCGTATGGGTCAACCGCCGGGGCGGGCGGCGGCGCAGGCGGTCCCAGCGTGACCGCGGGGCGTGAGTACAAGGGCTGCAAGGTGCGGCGCCCTTGTGCATCGGTGAACAGCAGCCAGATGCGCGGCGAGGCCAGCGTCGCCGGGCTCGGATCGAGGTTCGTCACATACAGCGTGAAGCGGCCGCCGGCTTCGTACCGCTGCGTGCCCAGGTGGCCGCGCACCGACAGCTGCAACCCGCGCGTGGGCATGCGCTGCTGCGGCACGTAGGCATGCTTGTCGATCTTCAGGTCCGCGTAGCGCACCCACTTCAGGGGCGCGTCCGCCCGGTCTGCCGGATAGCGCACTTGCAGCCACTGCGGCCGCAGCGCCACCACGTTCAGCGGTTCGCCGGCCTGGGCGGTCTGCGTGGCCGGCGCCTTGACGTGGGGTTCGTCGTACAGGTCCAGCCGGCTGACCGGCACGCGGCTGTCGCCATCCAGGGGCGAGCCATCGCCATCGATCTGGATGTGCGCCACCGCGCCCTGGTCATCGAAACGGGTGTTCACGTCGAACGTCTCGTCTTCCAGGTCGAACAGCGCGCGGCTCATCCAGCGCACCGGACGCGCCGTGCCATCGGCGCGCAGCACGTAGTCTTCGGACCCATAGCTGTCTGCGCCATAGCGGCAGCCCACCGAGAAGGCGGCGTGTTTGGCGTCGAATTCGGGGTTGACGAACTGGTGGCAGGGGCTGGCATCGGGCGCCGGATGCCGGATTTCCTGGAAGGTGCCGTCTTGCGGGCGATACAGGAACAGACGCGCATAGACCTGGGTGCTGCCGCCGCTTTGGCCGATCACCAGATCGCGGTACCCGTCGTGGTTGATGTCCGGGGTCTGGATCTGGTCGACGGCCTCGTCGTCCAGGCGCGCCAGTTCCTGCGGGGCGCCGCCGCGCACGCGCACGCTGACGCGTTGCGTGCCGCTGCCGTCGATGGTCACGACCGCCGGCAGATCCGGCTTGATGGCGTAGGGGACATCACGCGCGTTGGCGTCCGCGGCAACGGTGGTTAGCACGGCCGCAAGCAGAAACGTCTTCAAGGCACCGCCTCCGGGATTTTCGTTTCGGCGAATTATGCCTTAGCGGGGCGCCCGCGTTCGTGAGTAGAATCGGCGGATAGCTTGCGATGCGTGCCATGAACCTTCCATTTCCCATCCGTCAAGAATGTCCTCCGGGCGCCTGTGAATGCGACCGCGACCGGCTGCTGGCTGACCCGGCGGCGGACGCGCGCATTCTCATGCTGACCAAAGAGCAGGAAAAAATTCTGGTGGCGCGGCTGGAGCGTATCGATAGCCTGGAAGACCTGCGCGCCATGCAGGGCCGCATGCAGGCGCAGCTGGGAATCGTGGTGCGCATCACGCCCAGCGACAACGAAGTGCGCACCTCGCGCGGCATCGCCATCCAGCTCGATGAACAGCCGGGCCTGTGCCGCAAGACGCGTTCGTCGATTCCGGCCGCCATCCGCCGCGGCTTCGACAACAAACCCGAGATCGTCTACGCGCTTCTGAACGAGCGCGACCTGCTGAACGGCACGTAGCGCCGTTGCTTGCCGGGGACTGGCCCTATTTGCCGCGCGGCACGGGGCAGGGCGCCAGCGGCACGACGTCGGTCGGCACGCGGCCCGCTTCGGGCCGGGTATCCATTTTCTTGCCGCTGCGCGCCGGATAGGCCAACAGCACGGCGCTGCCCGCGTCCAGCTTGGGCGTGTTGGGGCCGCCATAGGCCACCGTCCAGCCGCGCACCGCCAGCGGCGCCAGCGTGTATTGCAGCGCCGAGCCGGGCGAGACGTGCGCGACCTTGCCGGCAAACAATTCCTGCTGCCGGGTTTCGACGCCGTTGACGGATTGGTAGGTGGCGATGCTGACCAGCGCGGCGGACTCTCCGTGCCGCGCCAGGATGGCGGTTTCGTATCGGCCGGGCGGGATGGCGGTCAGGCTGACGCTGATGTTGCCCTGGGCCTGGCCGCCCGCGTCCAGTGTCACGCCGGTGACGTCGGCGCGGGCCAGCGGTGCCGTGCCGGTGTTGCGCACCCGCACGCTGTACTGCCCCGACGTGCCGGTGAGCGTGCAGACCTCGACGCCGTAGGGCGTGGCGCCCGTGCTGGCGTGGGCCGGCGCGAACGCGGTGAAGAGGACGGCGGCGGGCAGGCTGGCGGTGCGGATAAGTCGGGACGGCACGATACGCTCCTGAGAGGCAGCGCGCCGGGATGCCGCGTCGCCTGCCTTATTACACCACTTGGCGGCCGGGGCCGTCGGCCTGCGCCCGCTTGCCCGCCAGCCAGTGCAGGATCAGGGCCAGCACCAGCAGGGCCGCCATGATGAAGCCCCAGAAGATCCAGCCGAGCACGGCGATCCAGGTGCCCAGGCTGCCGGCGGCCGGCAGGACCTGGTTCAGTGCGCCCACCAGCCAGACCAGGCTGTCCTGCAGCGATTGGATGAGGCCGGCGTCGGCCCATGGCGCGGCCCAGGCCGGAGCCTGCCACGGCGTGGATTGCAGCGCCGCGGCGCCAGGCACCTGCGCGGTGGCGATCGTGGCCAGCACCCAGTCCGCGAGCTGCAGCGTGATCGCCACCAGCCCGGTCCATAGCGCGGCCAGCACGGCGAAAGCGAGCCAGATGATTTTCTTCATTGCGGTGGTACTCCGAGGATTCAAAAAAAGAAGCTCAACGATAGAGCGGATTGCCTTCCCGAAAAACCAGCGTCTTTGTGACAATCATTAAGAAAAAACCGAAGTCTTGGCGTGCGCGAGGATCTGCTGCACCAGGGGGTGGTGCTGGCCCCGGCGGTTGCGGATGCCGTAGATTTCCTCGTGCACGCTGTCGCAGCGCGCCAACGGCCGCAGGCCGCGCAACAGGCCCACGTCGTCGCCGCCCAGGCGGCTGAGCGGAAATACGCCCAGGCCGCGGGCCGCAAACACCGACATCAGGGCGCTGTCTTCGAATTCGCCCACCACGTTGGGCCGCAGGCCCTGTTCGTTGAACCAGCGGTCCAGCGTCTGGCGCAGCACCGAATGGCCGGTGGGCAGCAGCACCGGCAGGCGTTCCAGACAGTGCGGGAAGTCCTGCGTGTCGGCCTTGCGCACCCACCGGATGGGGCCGTACCAGTCCACTGGCGAAGACACCAGCCGGTCGCTGGTCAGCCGCAGGTTGGGGTTGGCCGGCGCGCCCTGGCCGGCCAGCACCAGGTCCAGGTGGTGGCGCGCCAGCTCGCCCAGCAGTTCCTCGACCTCGCCTTCGTGGCAGGTCAGGCGCAGGTCGGGGGTGTCCAGCACGGGGCCCAGCAGCGCGTGGGCGGCCAGCTTGGAAATGCCGTCGGACAGACCCACCGACAGCCGGATGACCGGTTTGGTGGCGGCGGCGCGCACTTCCTGCGGCAGTTCCTGGCCGATCTGGAAGATTTCCTCGGCGCGGGCAAAGGCGGCCTGGCCGGCATCGGTCAGCGCCACGCCGCGGCCGGCGGGGCGCAGCAACTGGTGGCCCAGGTTCTTTTCCAGTTCGCGCACCTGGGCGCTGATGGTCTGGATGGCCATGTCCAGGCGTTCGGCGGCGCGGGAAAAGCCGCCTTCCTTGGCGACCATCCAGAAGTAATACAGGTGACGGTAATTGAGCATGACGGAGTTCACTTCGGTTTTTTCGAACCATAACTCACTTTCAGGCTGATTTCTCCGGTAGGCCAGGATCCGGATCATGGGTGCCTTCGAACACAAGCGGGAACATCATGGAAGCCTTGCTCTCTTTTCTACATACCGACTTCGTCGGCACGCCGGCCTGGAGCTGGCTGCTCTTCATGGGCATCGTCGCGGCCCTGCTGGCCTTTGACCTGGGCGTTCTGCACAAGGACGATCGCGAGATCGGCGTGCGGGAAAGCCTGCTGCTGTCGGCCGGTTACATCACGGCAGCCCTGCTGTTCGGCGGCTGGGTCTGGTGGCAGATGGGCCCGACCAGCGGCATGGCCTACTACACGGGCTTCCTGATCGAGAAGTCGCTGTCGCTGGATAACGTCTTCGTGATCGCGCTGATCTTCAGCTTCTTCGCCATCCCGCGCCAGTTCCAGCATCGCGTGCTGTTCTGGGGCATCCTGGGGGTGATCGTGCTGCGCGCCATCATGATCGGCCTGGGCGCCGCGCTGGTCAGCAACTTCGGCTGGTTGATGTATCTGTTCGGCGCCTTCCTGGTGTTCACGGGCATCAAGATGTGGATGATCGCGGATCAAGAGCCGGATATCGCCACCAACCCGATCCTGAAGTTCCTCAAGCGCCGCATGCGGGTGACGGACGGGCTGCGCGGCAATGCCTTCTGGGTGCGCGAGCCGGATCCGGCGACGTCCAAGCCGGTGCGTTGGGCCACGCCGCTGTTCCTGGCCCTGGTATTGATCGAGTTCGTGGACCTGCTGTTCGCGGTGGATTCGGTGCCGGCGATCTTCGCCATCACCACCGACCCGTTCATCGTGTACACCAGCAACATCTTCGCGATTCTGGGCCTGCGTGCGCTGTACTTTGCGCTGGCGGCGATGATCCACCGCTTCCACTACCTGAAGTACGCGCTGTCGCTGGTTCTGGTGTTCATCGGCACCAAGATCTTCCTGGTGGGTTTCATCGGCAAGATTCCCGCGGTGGTGTCGCTGTCGGTGACCTTCGGTCTGATCGCGGGCGGCGTGCTGTTCTCGCTGTGGAAAACCCGCTCGGGGCAGTCGCAGCCTGAATTGAAGACCGAGTAATCGCAATATGCGTCAACGCCCCGGGGCCTGCCAATTGGCGGGCTCCGGGGCTTTTGACATATCTATTCGATATTGATTTTGTGCCGACTATATATTTGTCATATGGAATCGTGCGGCGTAGAGTGCAGGGCGTACACAGACCCACGTGAAGGAGCCGCCATGACCTGGTCCGCCAAACAGTATTCCGCCTTTGAAAATGAACGCACGCGCCCGGTGCGCGACCTGGTCGCCGCGCTGCCCAATGAAGACATCGCCACCGCGGTCGACCTGGGTTGCGGCCCGGGCAATTCCACCGAAGTGCTGGCCAGCCGCTACCCGAAGGCCGCCGTGACCGGCATGGATAGTTCCGACGACATGGTGCAGGCCGCGCGCAAGCGCCTGCCCGGCATCGCGTTCGAACTGGCCGACATCGAAACCTGGAATCCGCCGCAGCAGTACGACGTGATCCTGGCCAACGCCGCGCTGCAATGGGTGCCCGACCACGCGACGCTGTACCCCCGCCTGGTCAGCAAGCTGGCCCCGGGCGGGAGCCTGGCGGTGCAGACGCCGGACAACCTGGAGGAGCCTGCCCACCGGCTGGCGCGCCAGGTGGCCGCCGACGGCCCCTGGGCCGCCAAGATCGGCACGGTCAAGCATCCGCCGCGCCACAGCGCCGCCTGGTACTACGAATTGCTCAAGCCGCATTGCGGCCGGCTGGATGTCTGGCGCACGACCTACATGCATCCGCTGGCGGGCGCGCAGGCAGTGGTGGAATGGTTCAAGGGCACGGCACTGCGGCCCTACCTGAACCGGCTGGATGCGGACGAGCAGGCGGCCTTCCTGGCGCGCTACCTGGACGAGATCTCGCGTGCTTATCCCGCACTGGCGGACGGCACCGTGCTGTTGCCGTTCCCGCGGCTGTTCCTGGTGGCGGGGCCGAAGTAAACCCTTGAGCCGACCTTGTGGGTAGCGCGGCCTTTCCCTGGCGGCGCGGCCCTTCCTACATTGCGCCGCGTTCCTCCGCCTTGTCCGAGAAATAGCGCGCCGGCGTCTGCCCCAGCGCCTTGCGGAACATGGTGATGAAGGCGCTGACCGATTCATAGCCCAGGTCTTCGGCCGTGCGCTGCACCGACACGCCCGATGACAGGCGTTGCAGCGCCATCACGATGTGCATCTGCTGGCGCCAGCGGCCAAAGCTCATGCCGACTTCCTGCTGCACCAGCCGCGCCAGCGTGCGCTCGCTCATGGCCAGGCGGCGGCCCCATTCGGCCACGGTGCTGCGGTCGGCCGGATCGGCGCGCAGGGCGGCCGCAATTTCCTTCAGGCGCGGGTGGTCGGACAGCGGCAGGTGCAGCTGTTCGGTGGGCAGTTGCGCCAGCAGGTCGACCAGCACGCCGGCCAGGCGACGATTGGCGGGTTCGCCCGTGGCGGCGGGGGGCAGGTCGGCCAGGTAGGCCACCATTTCGCGCACCAGCGGCGTCACCGCCAGCGTGCAGCACTGGGCGGGCAGGCCGGGCGTATCGGCCGGCACGAACAGGAAGCAGACCCGGCCGTTGTCGGTGACGCGGTTGCTGTGCGGCACGCCGCCCGGAATCCAGACCGCGCTGCCCGGCGGCACCATCCACAGGCCCTGCGGCACGAAGCTGGTGACCCCGCCTTGCAGCGACAGCACCAGTTGCCCCATGCGGTGACGATGGGTGGGCGATTCGTGCTCGTTGCGGGCCGCGTCCACCCGCATCGCGTAGGTCCATTGCGACGGGGTGTCGGGGTCGAAATAGGGGCTGTGCTGGTCGGGCGGATACATGGCGCGGCGGCGCTTGGCAGAATTTAGGGATATTTTGTCATTATCTCGAAATTAAGCAGAAGCGCCATTGCTTAAGCTAGTCGCCATGAATGCTCCTGCCCCCTCTCTTGCTTCCCAACGCCCCGTCTTGCTGATCGTGGGCATTCTTTTCATCGCCATGGCCCTGCGCGCGCCGTTCACCGGCATTGCGCCGTTGATCGGCCTGATCCGCGAGCAGATCGGCCTGTCGTCGTCCGCCGCCGGCATGCTGATCGCGTTGCCGTTGCTGGCATTCGCCATCGTCTCGCTCGGCGTCGCCAGCCTGGCGCGGCGCTACGGCCTGGAACGCACGCTGTTCGCGGCGCTGGTCATCATCGGCGTCGGCATCGTGCTGCGCAGCCAGGGCGCCGCCTGGGCGCTGTACGCCGGCACGGCCGTCATCGGGTCCGGCATCGCCATCGGCAACGTGCTGTTGCCCAGCCTGCTCAAGCGCGACTTTCCGCAGCGCGTGGCCGGACTGACCTCGGCCTATGTGCTGACGATGAGCATCGCAGCCGGCGCCGCGTCGGCGCTGGCGGTGCCGCTGGCCAGCCTGGCTGGCGGCGACTGGCGCTTTTCGTCGCTGTGCCTGCTGGCCGTGCCGCTGGCCGGCGTGCTGCTGTGGCTGCCGCAACTGGCCAACCACACGCCACCCGCGGCTACCACGGCGCATGCGCCGCATGGCGCGCGGCTGTGGCATTCGCCGCTGGCCTGGCAGGTGACGCTGTACCTGGGCATCAATTCCTTCGTGTTCTACGTGGCCGTGAGCTGGCTGCCGGCGATTCTGCGCGACGCGGGCTATTCGGCCGAACGGGCGGGCTCGCTGCATGGGCTGCTGCAGCTGATGTCGGCGGGGCCGGCGCTGTTCCTGGCGCCGGTGGTGCGCCGTATGAAAGACCAGCGCGCCGCGGCGTTCTGCTCGGCGGGCGCGTCCTTCGTGGCGTTGGCCGGCCTGATCCTGGCGCCGGCCTGGGCCGTGCTGTGGATCGTGCTGCTGGGCCTGGGCACCGGCGGCGGCATCATCCTGGGGCTGATGTTCGTCGGCCTGCGCGCCAGCCACGCGCAGCAGGCGGCGGCGCTGTCGGGCATGGCGCAGTGCGTGGGCTACCTGTTCGCGGCGAGCGGTCCGGCGCTGGTCGGCGCCTTGCACGACCGGCTGGGCGGCTGGTCCCTGGCGTTGGGCCTGTGCGCGGCGCTGTGCCTGGTGATGGCCGGCTGCGGGCTGCTGGCGGGTCGTGCCATCCAGATCGGCCAGTTCCGCCCGCATGGCGCGGCGGCGAAGGCCCAGGCGCGGTAAGGGTCGCGACACGCGGGTAGACACATGCCGAGGACGTGGCCAGGGGCCACGCGGGAGCGGGCCCCGGGTCGATCCCGCAACCCGTTCGCGGGCGGGTCTACCGCCCCATCACGGTCTGGCGCCCTGGCTGCGCCAGAGCTGCACCAGGGAGTCAGGCGCCTCGGTTTCGGGCACGTCGAACACCAGGCTGGCAGTCGCACCATCGGTCGGATCCCTGAAGACCAATTCCACATGGAAGTAGCGCTGGTCGCCACCCTGCGCGCCGCATTCCGGCGACGCCACCGGCGCGGCGCTTTGCAGCGCTTCGCAGACCTGTTCGCGCAGGCCGGGCGGGCAGGCGGCCAGGTCGATGCTGCGCGGCTGCGCCAGGCCGGGCAGGTACGCCAGGCCGCCTTCGCGGGTCAAGCTCACGCGCAGCGCGAATTCCAACGGGGGCAGGTCGATCATGGCTGTACTCCCACCGCGGCCCAGGCGCTGGCCACGGCCTTGTGGACCGCCGTGTCGTGGCGGGTGCGGGCAATGTCGACGGTCAGGCGCGCAAACGCCGCGAAGTCGGCATCGTGGCGCAGCCGCTTGTCGCAGAGCGTGTCGTACCAGATGCGGCCGGCCACTGCCCAGGCCGGACCGTCCAGCGCGGTGGCGGCCAGGTAGAAGGCGCGATTGGGGATGCCGGAATTGATGTGCACGCCGCCGTTATCGCGCGGCGTGTCGACATAGGCGCTCATGTGGGCGGGTTGCGGGTCCTTGCCCAGCACGGGGTCGTCATACGCTGTGCCGGGTTCGGCCATCGAGCGCAGCCCGCGCGCCTGTACCTTGGGCAGGAACAGGCCCTGGCCCACCAGCCAGTCGGCTTCGCGAGCGCTCTGGCCCAGCGCGTACTGCTTGACCAGCGCGCCGAACACGTCGCACAGCGATTCGTTCAGCGCACCCGACTGGCCCTGGTAGGCCAGCGCCGCTTCGGTGTCGATGACGCCGTGCGTGAGTTCGTGGCCGATGATGTCCACCGCGATCGTGAAGCGGTTGAAGACTTCGCCATCGCCATCGCCGAACACCATCTGCGCGCCGTTCCAGAAGGCGTTGTCGTAGTCTTCGCCGTAGTGCACGCTGCCCACCAAAGGCAGGCCGCTGCCGTCGATGGAGTCGCGCTGGTAGATGTTCCAGAACAGTTTGTAGGTGGCGCCCAGGTGCGCATAGGCCTCGTCGACCGCGGCGTCGCCGCTGGCGGGTGCCCCTTCCGCCCGCACCAGCCGGCCGGGCAGGGTGGTGCCGTTGTCGGCGTTGTGCACGGCGCGTTGCGGGTCGCCGGCGGCGGCATTGGGGCGGGGGGCGGCCAGGCGTGCGCGGGGCGGCTGCTCGGCCATTTCGCGCAGGCCGCGTTGTTGCTGGTCGATGATCAGGGTCTTGACTGCCGGCATGCTGACTCGCGCATCGGCATGCTGCGCCAGGCGGTCCAGCACGTAAGGCGGGATCACGCCGATCAGCGGCGCGGACTCGGAAGGTCGGGTCATCGTCGGTCTCCGTCTGAGGACCGGGCGGGGGGCGCCAGGCCTGCGAGCGGGCGTTCGGCCCACGCTTTACGGTAGCAGAGGGCGGCGGGGCGCAGGCGTAACAGTGTGCGGCGCGATGCGAGGAACGATGAGCCTGGCGGCGCCGGGATCAGCCGCCGTGCGGTGTCGACGACAACGGGGCCCTAATCGCCTTCCAGCACGCGGTTCATGTGCAGGTCGGGCGCGGCCATGAATTCGTTGAACCCGGCGATGTCGCCGTATTCCTCGTGCTCGATATCCCAATAGCCGATGCGTTGGGACGCGGGATTCCACACCAGCAGGATGTCGGAGTAGTCTCCCGACGCGCGGCTCAAGCGCAGCACCTTCCTGCGCCCGGCCTGCATCGCAATGGTGTCGGTGAGCGAAAAGAATTCCACGAAGCCGAAGTCGCTGTCCGGCAATTCGATGCGCCGCTGCGTGCCTTGCAGGAAGGCGAGCAGTTCCGGAACGAGCTTGTACGGCTTGAGCGCATGCAGCCTGTGGGCCACGCTGTGCAGCTCGGGGGTTTCCAGCGATTTGAAATAGTCCGCCAGCGCCGCGTCCTCCTGTTCCATGGCAATCGTGTAGGGGCGTTCACCGTCACGGTTGGTCAGCGTGACGTCGGCCCCGTGTTCGACCAGCAGGCGGCATGTCTTCGCGTCACGATTGCGAGCCGCGACCATCAAGGGCGTCGCGCAGTCGGGAAACACCTGATCCCGCTCGCGGAAATTGACGTCCACGCCATGTGCGAGAAAGAACGTGATCGCCGGGTAATGGCGGTTGAAGACCGCAGAGCGGAAGGCCCCGCCCGCATGGACGGCAACGGTGTGCCCCAGGGCGTCGATGACAGGCAGGTGGTTGAATTTTTTGCCGTACAACGCCTGGTGATACGCATCGCCGCCGACTTTCAGGCGGGCATGGATATCGGCGCCATGCTGCACCAGGTAGCGCATCATGTCGGGGGTAGCGTGGCGGGCGGACAGAACGAAGGCAGGCGCCCGAGTGTCGTTCAGGTGGGCGCCGTGTTCGACCAGCCAACGTGTCGACGCGGTGCGCTGGGCGACGAGCGCCAGTTCGATCGGCAAGACCTGCACGTGCGGACTCAGCACGATGGCCGCGTTGATATCCGCCCCGCCTGCCAGGAACGCATCGAGCGCCGCGACGTCGTTCGCCAGCACTGCGGTGGCGAAAGGCGGCACGTCTGCGAATTTGCCGAGACCTGCGATGTTGACCATGTGGTAGAACTCCGGAAACGCACGGATAGCCGCGCACGACTAGCCATTGATTACGCGGCGATTTTGCCAAAGGTTCGGCGATCGCGCCGGGCGACCCCGCGCCCACCCATGTTGCCCCTTCCAGGAATTCACCGCATGTCCGACTACCGCATCCGCGAACTCTCGCTGACCGACACCCACATCGTCCTGACCCTGGCCAATGGCCGCACGCTGCAGGAACCCATTCGCCGCCACATCCGGCTGGACAAAGGCAGCCCGGGCGAGCGCGCGCAGTGGCAATTGGTGGACGACGGCCACGGCGTGGTCTGGCCGGCGCTGCTGGCGCCGTCGGCAGAAGGCATGCTGAACGTGCGCGACCTGCTGTGGGATGCGGTCTACGAGCGCGCGCTGGCCACGCTGCAGGCGGCTGGCTGGCAGTTGGACAGCCTGTCGCCGCGCGACCAGGAACTGGTGGCGTTGTGGCGCATGGAAGCCGACATCAACAACGGTGGCTTCATGCAGTTCCTATGCAACTGGGGCGACCCCACCTGCCAACTGGCGCTGGGCGCGTTGAAGAAGATCGGGGCCGAGCGCACGCATGCCATCCTGGCGGACATGCGTGGCCTGATCGACCGCTTCGAGGAATCGCCCGAGGTGGTGCAGCTGAACGACATCTACGGCGCGATGACCGAAGACGAACAGGCGCGCTTGCATGAACTGGACGAGGCGTATTTCGAGTACCTGGACAACCTGGCCCGCTTGGGATTGGCGTGTTACGGCGCCTGACAAGACGAAACAACCGTAACTTTTATGTCGATTTCCGGGGACGGAGTCGCGCTAGAATCGCTGGCTTCTATCCCGGGGGGGAATGCCAGATGCGTTATTTCCTGATCTTGGTTGGGGCGGCCGTGGTCGCCTATTTGCTCGCGCGCGGCATCGCCGCCGTGCTCTCGGACCGTAAACGCAATAAATCAGAAAGGGACTCCAAGTGAAGCCGACCGACCTGCAGATCGTCAAATCCGCCAAGCCGCGCAGCCTGATGGTGGCCGTGGTCACCGGCGTGCTGTTCCTGCTGATTCTGTTCATTGCATTCGGCTCGTGGTTCCAGGTGGACCAGGGCGAACGCGGCGTGGTGCTGCGCAACGGCAAGCTGGTGCGCGTGTCCGAGCCGGGCCTGGATTTCAAGACGCCGTTCATCGATAGCGTCATGATGGTGTCGGTGCGCGACCACACCTTCGTGTTCGAGAAGCTGGAAGCCTACAGCTATGACCAGCAACCGGCCACGCTGCGCGTGTCGGTCACCTACCGCGTGCCGTCCGAGCATGTGGCCGAGCTGTATTCCGAATACGGCACCATCGGCAACCTGCAGATGCGCGTGCTGGAACGCAAGACACCCGACGCGGTCAAGAACGTGTTCGGCCAGTACACCGCCGTGCGCGCCATCCAGGAACGCCAGAAGCTGGGCCTGGACGTGAACAACGCCGTGCTCAAGACGATGGAAGGCGCGCCGGTGCAGGTGGTGGGCGTGCAGATCGAGGAAGTGGGCTTCTCGCAGGCCTACGAGCATTCCATCGAGCAGCGCATGCTGGCCCAGGTGCAGATCGAGACCACGCGCCAGCAGAAGGAAACGGCGATGATCAACGCCGAGATCCAGGTGGTCAAGGCCAAGGCCGAAGCCGATGCGCGCCGCCAGCAGTTCACGGCCGAAGCCGACGGCATCCGCATGCGCGGCGAAGCCGAAGCGGCGTCCATCCGCGCCAAGGCCGAAGCCCTGGCCGCCAACACCAACCTGGTCAGCCTGAACGCCGTCGAGAAGTGGGATGGCGTGCTGCCGTCTACGCAGGTGCCCGGTTCGGCCATGCCGTTCATCGGCATCAAGTAGGCGCGGCAGTGTCCTGCGCGGCGGCCTGCATGCGCTGCCGCGCGAATTGCACCACGCTGTCGCCCGGCAGCGCGCGGCTGTAGAACCAGCCTTGCACGATGATTTCGGCGCTGGATTCCAGCGCCGAAATCTGTTCCTGCGTTTCCACGCCCTCGACAATGATCTGCAGGTCCAGCGCTTCGCAAAAGCGCAGCAGGCCGCTCATCACCTGCGCGCCGCGTTCGCTGCGCTGGGCCAGCACGAAACTGCGGTCGATCTTGACCGCGTCGATCTGGAACTGGTGCAGGTAGCTCAGGGCGGAATAGCCGGTACCGAAGTCGTCGATGTAGATGCGGCAGCCGATACCGTGCAGGCGGCCGAACGCCGTGTGCAGTGCCTCGGCGTCTTCCACCAGCGCGTCTTCGGTCAGTTCCACCGAGACCTGGCCGCGGGCCTGTTCCAGCACCTTCACCAGTTTGTCCAGGTACGACGCCGACGTCAGCGTGCTGCTGGTGACGTTGATGGTCAGCGGCAGGGCGAAACCGGCGCGGCGCCAGGCCTGGCATTGCAGCACGGCCTGCTTGGCCACCCACAGGTCCACCTCGCGCATCAGGTCGGCCTGTGCCAGCCAGCGCAGGAACTCCAGCGGCGCCTGCTGCGTGCCTTCGGGGCCGGTGGCGCGCAGCAGCGCCTCGCAGCCGGTGCACAGGCCGCTGCGCAGCGACACCTGGGGCTGATATTCCAGATAGAAGTCGTACTCGCTGATGGTGCGGATGCGCGAGATCTCGGCGCTGCGGCGCGCACGGTTGGCGTAGGTCGATACCACGGGGTCATGCGCGAACAGCAGCGATTCTTCCTGCAGGCGCGGAAAGGTGGTGTCCAGCGATTTGAAATACACGGTGGCATCGGCCTTGCGCTGTCGTTCCAGCGCCACCACGAAGGGCGCGTACAGGCAGGTGCCCAGCGCGATCAGGAACACCTGCAATACGACGCCGCCCAGGTGGCCGCCCGAACCCAGGTAGGCGTTGAGCAATACCGGCGAGGTCAGCGGCAGCGTGACGGTGGCGGGGTCCAGCCAGCCCAGCTGCACCACGGCCAGCGCAATGATGACGTTGCACACCGGCGTCAGCACGAACGGGATCAAGAGGCGCGGATTCAGGATCAGGGGCAGGCCGAACAGCAGGATCTCGTTGACGTTCAGCAGCGACACCGGGATGCTGGCCAGCGCCAGCAGGCGCAGTGATTCGCTGCGCGAGAACAGCAGGATCGCGGCCACCAGCGACAGGGTCGCGCCGGCCCCGCCGATGAAGGCAAAGGCGCCCAGCAGCGTGCTGTTCAGCGCATACATGCCCTGGTAGCCGGCGGCGGCGCTGGCGGCGTTGAGCGACGTGGCCTGGTCCAGCACATCCAGAATGGGCGCCATGGCGTGGTAGCCGTGGATGCCGAAGAACCAGAAGATCGAGTTCATCGCGGCCATCATCGGGCCGGTGGTGAAGGGGCTGTCCAGCGAGGCCAGGTCGACGGGAATGTTGAACTGCGTGACGCCGGGCACGCGCAGCACCGCGCTCAGGACCAGCACGACGACCCCGGCGACCAGCAGCCCCGGTATCACCATGTTCAGCGTGCCGCGCACGTTCTCGCCGATCAGGCCGTCGGGCGCCAGGCGGGTCCAGCGCCGCCGGTGCAGCCACGACAGCAGCGGCACCGTGCCCAGCGGCGCGACGATGGCGATGAACAGGGTCAGCGTGGCGGCGGCGTGCGGGTAGGGCGCCAGGAGGCCCTCGGCGATCACCAGGTACGAGAGGCACAGGAAGGCGGCCGGCAGGTTGGGGACGCGGTAGCGGATGGACAGCATGTAGCCGATGGACGTGCTGACCAGCATCGGCATGACGGCATTGAGCTTGTCGTGCACCCCCGACAGGACATCGGCGACATGGGGCGGCAGCCCCAGCTGGCGCGCCACGATGGCCAGCACGAGAAACAGCGCGGCCACCAGCAGGCAGGGCATCGTCCAGAGCAGGCCTTCGCGGATGGCTCGCAGCGCGCTTGCGCCGGCCAGGGCCGCCAGCCGATCTTTCGGATAGCGCATGAAGCTCGATGTCGGCATACCGGTGTCGCCCTTAAAAGCCCGCAACCGAGGGAGGGCTGTCCCAGGGACCGCATCGTGCCGGCGACCTGGGCTTTGTAAGAATGCTTTGCGGCATCCTAGCGCCTGAGTTCCCGCTTTAGCAATCGCGTTTCGAAAAAATCCTAGGGATTCCCCTCTGTCAAGAATTGAAAAGGCGGCGCATCGTGCGCTTATCAGGAGGCAGGCAGCGCTATACGATCAATTCGACGGCGTCCGTTTCGTGGGAACGGCGGTGTCATGCAAGGGCGTTACCGAGAGGACGACAAGATGTCTCAGTTGGAGTGGGTGCCTGGCGACAAGACGCCAGAGCGGCAGGGCTATTACGAGACCAGGCTGGACACGGGCGGTACCGCGATTTCGCTGTACAGCGTGCTGGGATGGATGCCGGCCAAGGCGCCGGGCAATATGGTGAGCTGGCGCGCCTTGCCGCCGGCGGCCGAACGCGAAGAGGCCGAACGGCACATCCAGGAGCTGCGTGCGGCCCAGAGCCATGTGCCGATGGATTATTAGGACCGAATCGGCAGATCAGATGCGTCTGATTTTCCTGGGTGACATGACCGGTGCGAGCGGCCCGTAGCGGGCGCGGAACGCGGGCGCCAGTTGCGATAATGAGAATTATTTGTAAAATCCGCAGCGTTCCCACCCTACGCTACCGGATCGCCCCATGTCCCGCCCTGCCTCGTCCCGCCCCGGATGGCTCGCCTGCTATGACGAGCTGATCGGCGCCTGGACGCGCCGGTCGGGCAACCGGCACGACGCCGAAGACGCCGCGCACGACGCGATCGAGCATCTGCTCAAGGCGGACGGCAGCGTGGCGGCCAAGGCGCGCGGCTATCTGTTCCAGGTGGCCGGGCATCGCCTGATCGACCGTTGGCGCCGCCAGGGGCGCGAGCAGCACGTGCCGCTCGATGACCTGGCCGAAGACGACCAGCCGGCCGCGTCCGACCCCGATGCGCCGCTGCGCGCCGCGCGCCTGGCCGACGACCTGGCCCGCGTGCTGGCGGAACTGCCGCCCAAGTGCCGCCAGGCGTTCGTGCTGAATCGCATCGAAGGCTGGACCCAGGCCGAGGTGGCCACCTACATGGGGCTATCCAAGAATATGATTGAACGCTACGTCATGCGGGCAATCGAATACGTGCAGGAGCGTCTGCGCGAGCACGCGCCGTGACGCAGGTTTCCTTCACCACAGATCCGCGCCCGGACGCGGACGGCAGCCACCGATGACCGAGTCCTTTACCCGCGATGCCGACGACCCGCGCCAGCCCGCTACCGCCGCCTGGTGGTTTGCCCGCTGGCATTCGGGCGACATGACGCGCCGCGAGCGCCGCGCCTTCGCGCGCTGGCGCCGCGAGCAGCCGGACGCCGCGCGCGACTTCGACCGTATGCAGCAGCTGGGGCAGGCGGCCGAGCGGCTGCCGCAAGACCGCGTCCAGGCCCTGCTGGGCGGGGCCGTGCCGGCCCGGCCCAAGGGGCGCCGATGGTTGCCGTTACCTGCGCCGTTGCGCGTGGGCTTCGCCTGCGCCTTGCTGGCGCTGGTGGCCCTGGCGGGGTGGTGGAGCCTGCCCGGCGAGGCGCCGTCCTTCACGACCGTGGTCGGTGCCGACCGCGGCGAGCGCAAGCAGGTCACGCTGCCTGATGGCTCGGTGCTCGAGATCAACGGCAACACGCTGGCCGAGGTGAAGTTCTACGCCGGCCGCCGCGAGGTTGAATTGCAGGGCGGCGAGATTCTCTTTTCCGTCAGCCCTGATGCCGAGCGGCCCTTCCTGGTGCGCGCCGGCAGCGGCGAGGTCCGCGTGACCGGTACAGTGTTCGATGTTCGGCGCGATGAAGACGTCGTCACGGTGCTGGTGCGTTCCGGCACGGTGGAAGTCACCGGCGGCCATTGGTGGAACCTGGGCCTGGCGGTGCTGCGCGGCGGCCATGGCATCCGCGTGCCCGGCAGCGGCGCCATCGGCGTGCCGGCGCCCACCGACGTCGACACGGCGCTGGCCTGGCAGACGGGGCGCGTGGTGTTCAAGAATGCACCGCTGATCGAGGTAGTCAGCGAGATGAACCGCTACCTGGCTACGCCTTTGCGCGTGGCCGACAGCCGGGCGGGGCGCCTGCGCGTGTCCGCTTCGTTCAGCCTGGACCGCCCTGAAGCGCTGCTGGACGCCTTGCCGGCGGTGGCGCCGGTAAAGCTGGCGCCCGCCGCAGACGGCGTGATCGACGTGTCGGCGCGCTGACCGTTACAAATTAATCGGACGAAGCATTCAGGTTTTTTCGCCGCTGCATCGTTCTAGGTGAGAAGGCGCGTCGCGCCGCGTTCCCGCCCCGGGGACTTTCCTTCTTGCCGTTGAACCGATTCCGCAGCTGACCGTGAACCTTCCTGTCTGGCGCCCCGCGCGCGCCACCACCCGTTTTGCCCTGTCTTCCCTGACGCTGTCGCTGGCCATGGCACTCGGTGCCAGCCCCGCCGTGCAAGCCCAAACCTCTCCCCAGTCCGTGGCGGTGGACATCGCCGCCATGCCGCTGGGCGATGCCTTGCTGCAATGGGCCGCGCAGACCCGCCAGCGCGTGTTCTACGCGCCCGAGGTGGTCGCCGGATTGCGCAGCCCCGGCCTGCGCATGAGCGGCAGCCCCGAGCAATCGCTGGCCCGCCTGCTGCAAGGCACGGGTGTGGCCTACCGCTGGCAGGGCGACAGCATCATCCTGTCGCGCGACGGCGAGGTGGCCAGCCTGGCGCCGGTGACGGTGCTGGGCGCGCGCGATCCGGCCGTGACCGAGGGCACGGGGGCCTACACCACGCCGGCGACGGCGAGCGCGACCGGGCTGTCGCTGTCGCTGCGAGAAACGCCGCAGTCGGTGTCGGTGGTGACGCGCCAGCGCATCGACGACCAGAACCTGCGGTCGCTGGACGAGGTGATGGGCAGTGTGGTGGGCGTGCAGGTGGTGGCCGAAGACAGCGACCGCACCGATTTCTGGTCGCGCGGCTTCTACATCGACAACCTGCAGTACGACGGTGTGCCCACCACCATCGGCCTGTCGATGTACGGCGAATCCGACAACGATTCGATCATCTACGACCGCATCGAAGTGGTGCGCGGCGCCACGGGGCTGATGACCGGCGCGGGCAATCCGTCGGCCTCGATCAACCTGGTGCGCAAGCATGCCAACAGCCGGGAATTCACCGGCTCGATCAACACCGGCGTGGGCTCGTGGAACCAGTTCCGCAGCTCGGTCGACCTGAGCACGCCGCTGAACCAGGAAGGCACGGTGCGCGCACGCATGGTGGCGCTGTACCAGAAGAAGGATTCGTACATCGACCTGTACCACACCGACAAGAAGGTGTTCTACGGCGTGATCGATGCGGACCTGACGCCGTCCACCACGTTGAGCGTGGGCATGGATTCGCAGGACAAGCGGCCGCGCGGCACCACCTGGGGCAGCCTGCCGGTGGTGTTCAGCGACGGGACGCCGACCGATTGGCGCCGGTCCAAGACCACCGCGGCCGACTGGACCTATTGGCACACCACGCAGCGCACCACCTTTGCGTCGCTATCGCACCGCTTTGACAATGACTGGGAAGCCAAGGCCGACTGGTCGCTGCGCAAGAGCAAGTACGACGCCAAGCTGCTGTACCTGTACGGCCAGCCGGATCGCGACACCGGCGAGGGCCTGGGGGCGTTGCCGGGTTACTGGAATTCGTATGCGCAGCAGACCTCGCTGAACCTGCAGGTGAAGGGGCCGTTCCAGCTGCTGGGCCGCCGCCACGAGCTGGTGCTGGGCGCCATGCGCAGCCGCTACAGCGAAGACTTCTACAGCTATGGCCGCGAGGGTGCGATGCCCGACACGGGTTCGTTCTACGACTGGGACGGCTCGTACGCGCAGCCCTACTGGACGACGACCACGCTGCGCGACACCATCACGCACCAGCGCGGCGCGTACGCCGCCGCGCGCTGGTCGCTGACCGACAGCCTGACGCTGATCACCGGCAGCCGCTATGCCACGTGGCAATCGCGCTCGCCGACCCGCGACCAGAAAGACTCGCGCCTGATTCCCTACGCGGGCGTCGTCTACGACATCAACAGCACGTATTCGGCCTACGCCAGCTATACCGACATCTTCCAGCCCCAGGATTACCGTGACCGCAGCGGCAACTACCTGGACCCGGTGGAAGGGCAGAATTACGAAGTGGGCGTGAAGGGCGAATACCTGGACGGCCGCCTCAATGCGTCGGTGGCGCTGTTCAAGGTGAAGGAAAGCAAGACCGGCGTGCCGGACCCGGGCTACATGGTGCCGGGGTCCACCGACGGCGCCTACAAGACGGCCGACGGCGTCACCACCCGCGGTATTGAAATGGAAGTGACGGGCCAGCTGGCGCCGGGCTGGAACACCACGCTGGGCGGCACCTACTACACCAGCCGCGACGTGCACGGCGTGTCGGTCAACACCGAACGCCCGCGCGCGACCGCCATGCTGTTCACCACCTATCGCCTGCCGGGCGCCTGGAACAAGCTGACCGTCGGCGGCGGCGTCAACTGGCAGATCAGCACGTACAGCACCGTCGAGCTGGACGAGGGCAGCGTGACCGCCAAGCAGAAGGCCACGGCGCTGTTCAACCTGATGGCGCGCTACGACTTCAATTCGCGCCTGTCGGCGCAGCTGAACGTGAACAACCTGTTCGACAAGAAGTACTACCTGGGCGGCGTGGCCAACCAGGTGTATTACGGCGAGCCGCGCAGCGTGTTCCTGAACCTGAAGGCGACGTTCTAGCGTTTGCAGAGGCGCCGGCCAGCCAGGCCGGCGCGGGTGCAGGGCCTACGCCTGCTGCCGCGTCGCGGCCAGCACGATCTCGCGGATGCACACGCCGGGGGGCTGCGAGTAGGCGTAGTACACGGCGTTGGCCACGTCTTCGGCGGCGAGCACCTTGCCGCCCATGTCGGCCTTCCAGGCCTCGTAGCCGCTCTTGATGCCGTCATCGGTGGTGTGGCCCAGCAGTTCGGTTTCGACCGCGCCGGGGGCGATGGTGACCACCCGCACGTTGTGCGGCGACAGTTCTTCGCGCAGGTTTTCCGACAAGCCATGCACGGCGAATTTGGTGCCTACGTACGCCACGTGGTTGGGGAAAGTCTTGCGTCCGGCCACCGAGCTGATGTTGATGATGGTGCCGCGGCCGCGTTCGGCCATGCCGGCCGCCACGGCATGCACGCCGTTCAACAGGCCTTTGACGTTGACGTCCAGCATGCGGTCCCATTGTTCCGGGTCCTGGCGGGTGATGTCGCCCAGCAGCATGACGCCGGCGTTGTTGACGATGGCGTCGGCCGGGCCGTATTGGGCTTCGGCTTCGCGCAGGGCGGCGGCCAGCGCCTGGCGGTCGGTCACGTCGACCTGGCGGGCCAGGGTGTCGGGCAGGTTCAGGGCCTGCATCGGCGCCAGGCGGCGGGCCAGCAGCAACAGCGGATGGCCGTGGGACGAGAACAGGCGGGCGGTGGCCAGGCCGATGCCCGAGCTGGCGCCGGTGACAACGACGAGAGGAAGTTTGGGGGTGCTCATGGTGGGGCTCCAGGTATCGGTGATTCGTATGTCAGAATGACTGAAAACCAGTGTATGGCGGCTTTTCCCGGTTGAAAAATGGTTTATTCTTCTTGCATCAATCGGGAAAACTTATGGATAGCCGCCAGCTGAACGCCTTCATTGCGGTGTTCGAAGAGCGTAACATCACCGCCGCCGCGCAACGCCTGCACCTGAGCCAGCCGGCCTTGTCGGGCACCATCAAAAGCCTGGAAAGCCTGCTGGGCGCGCAGTTGTTCGAGCGCCAGGCGCGCGGCGTGTCCGTCACGGACGCGGCCCGCATCCTGTACCCGCAGGCCCGCCGCCTGGTCGCGCAAACCGAATCCTTGACCCGTCAGTTCCGGCAGGATGCCCGCGTGGCCGAACTGCGCATCGGCATCGAAGGCGAGATTGCCGGCGCCCATATCCGCGCCTTCGTGGCGCGGGCGCGGCAGGCCGTGCCCACCCTGCAATTGCACCTGCTGGAAGGGTGCGCGGGCGACGCCCGGCTGGCCACCGAAGACGAGCGCTGCGAAGACGAACTGTTCCTGCCGCTGTGGAACGACCCGTACGCCATTGCGTCCCCGGTCGGAGCGCCGGCCGATGTCGCGCCCGACTGGATCGTCTGCCCCGACCACCCCAGCCATCAGCGCCTGCTGCCGTACTACGGCGCCGCCGCCAATACGCCCGCCGCACAGGCGGCGTCCTTGCGCCTGGCGCTGGAATTGGCCGGGGCCGGCGTGGGCGCCTGCATCGCGCCGCGCTCGCTGGTGGACCAGCAGGGCGGCGTGGTGGCGCGCGCCCTGGACGGGCTGGCGCTGTCGCGCCGCGTGGGCCTGTGCTACGCGGCGCAGGCGCTGGATACACCCGCGCTGGCGCTCTTGGCCGAACAGCTCAGCGACGCGATCCGGGCCTGACCCCCCGGCCCGGGCCGTCTGGCCTGCGGCGCACGGGACTGGCGCCGCGGGTTGGGGCGGGGGATCTGTTCAAGGCGTGCAGCCGGACTATAATGAGAATAGTTTCCATTACATTAACGTCTCTGGTGGTCCCGGCTGGGGCCGGGCCGTCATGCACTCCACTTCCCTAGCGCCTCACGCCGAGGTGCAGTCCGTTTATCAGGCGCACCATTCCTGGCTGCGCACCGTGCTGCATCGCAAGCTGGGCAACGCGTCCGATGCCGCCGACGTGACCCACGACACGTTCGAAAGGTTGATCCGCGCCAACGTCGCCCAGCCCTTGAGCGAGCCGCGCGCCTACCTGCGCACCATCGCCAATCGCCTGCTGATCGGGCGCGCGCGCCGCGCCGCGCCGCGCCGCGCTGGAAGCGGCCTATGCCGAATCCCTGGCCCTGCAACCGGCGGCGGTGGAACCGTCGGTGGAGTCGCGCGCCTTGATCCTGGAGGCGCTGGAACAGGTTTGCGAACTGCTGGATACCTTGCCCATGACCAGCCGCCGCATTTTCCTGATGGCGCAGATCGACGGCCTGTCCAACATCGAGATCGGCGAACGCCTGGGCCTGACGCCCAACGCCGTGCAGAAATCGCTGGCCCGAGCGCTGGTGCGTTGCTACGCGGCGGTCTACGGGTGAGCGGCCCGCTGGATAGCGCCCGTCTGCTCCGGCCGCTGGCGCCGGAAGCCGGCAAGCTCGACCCCAAGGTGATCCGCCAGGCGGCCGATTGGTGGGCGCGCCTGCGCGATGGCGCAACGCCCACCGAGCGCGACCGCTTCGAGCGCTGGCGCCAGGCGCAGCCCGCCCACGACCTGGCCTGGCAACGGTTGGGTGCGCTGACCCGGGGCGTGTCCCTGGGCGCCGAGCAGGCCGGCACCGATGTTGCGTCGCGCACCCTGCAGCAGGCGCCGCTGATCCGTGCGCGGCGCAACGCCATCCGCTGGATGATGGCGGCGACCGGCGTCGGGCTGGGCGCCTGGGCCGTCAACGACCGCGAGGCCCTGCGCAATCTGGCAGCCGACCTGCGCACCGGCACGGGCGAACGACGCAGCGTGGTGCTGGCTGACGGCACCCGCGTCGAACTGAATGCCGGCAGCGCGGTGGACCTGCGCTACACGGATACGCGGCGCGAGCTGGTGCTGCGCGAGGGGGAAATCCTGGTGTCCACCGGACAGGACCCGCGAGGCCGTCCCTTCACTGTGCGTACGCGCGCCGGCGTGCTGACGCCGGTGGGCACGCGCTTCCTGGTGCGCGACCTGGGCGCGGGACGGGTCCGGGTGGCCGTGCTGGAAGGGGCGGTGGATGTCGCGAACGGCCAGGCCGGCGCGGCGCCGCAGCGGGTGCCGGCGGGCGGGCAGGCCGAGTTTTCCGCTGCGGGCGATTTCGTGCCGGCGGCGCTGGCGCCGGGCGTCTCGGCCTGGCTGGATGGCATGCTGCTGGCCGATGCCATGCCGCTGGCCGACTTCCTGCGCGAACTGGGGCATTACCGCCCCGGCGTGTTGCGCTGTGCGCCGGAGGCGGCGCCGCTGCGAGTGGTGGGCGCGTTTCCGGTGGCCGACACGGACCAGGTCCTGTCGATGCTGCAGGACGTGTTGCCGGTGCGGGTGCAGCGCTACACGCGCTACTGGGTCAACGTGCACCTGGCCTGACGCGATTGATTTGTAACCGGAACGGCGTGATCGGCGTTCTCACGCTTCATGTAGGGAAAGCAGCCCGCTCGACGGGTCGCATTCCTCCCTCGTGAACCAGGACTTCTTCATGCCTTGCCATTCCCTTTCCGCGGCCCGCGCCGCGAATGCCGCCCGCCGCGGCGTCCTGCCGCGCACGCGGCTGTGCGTGGCGCTGTCGCTGGCCCTGCCGCTGGTCGTGGCGGTGTGGCCCGCCGCGTCCGTCCAGGCCCAGGCCGCGCCGGCCGCGCGCACGGTGTCCTTCAATGTGCCTGCTGGCCCGTTGGGCGCGGCGCTGGGCGCCTTCGGCATGCAGGCGGGCGTGATGGTGGCGTCCGACCCGGCGCTGACGCAGGGCGCGCACACCGATGGCGTGTCGGGCGCCTATTCCGTGGATGCGGCGCTTGCGCGCCTGCTGGCAGGGACCGGATTGCAGGCCGTGGCGCGCGGCGAGGGCGGCTATCGATTGCGCCAGGCGGGGACGGGCCAGGCGCAGACGCTGGCGCCGGTGACCGTGACCGGCAGCTACCAGGCCACCACCGATGGCACAGGGTCGTATACCTCGCCCGCGGCCACCATCGGCAAGACCACGCAGGCATTGAAGGACATTCCCCAGTCCATCACCATCCTGACGCGCCAGCGCATGGACGACCAGGACATGACCAGCCTGCCGGACGCGATCAACAACACCACCGGCATGGTGGGCGTGCAAGGCGTGGGCCCGGGCATCGCGATCAACTCGCGCGGCTTTCCGGTGGACATGCTGCAGTACGACGGTGTACCGCTCTTGCGCAACAACTACAGCCTGGGCAACTGGGAACAGGATTCGCTGGTGTTCTACGACCGCGTCGAGATCCTGCGCGGCGCGGCCGGCCTGCTGCAAGGGGCCGGCAGCCCGGGCGGCGCCGTCAACCTGGTGCGCAAGCGTGGCGGCGCCGAACCGTCGGTGGTGGTCACGGGCAAGGTCGGTTCGTGGGACCGCTATGGCCTGCAGCTGGACGCCGGCAGCCCGCTGAACGCAGCCGGCACGCTGCGCGGCCGGGTGGTGCTGGACGATGACCGCAGCCATTCGTACACCGATTACGTCTGGGACAAGACCCGCAACCTGTACGCGGCGCTGGACTACGACATCAGCCCCGACACCACCGCCGGCATCGCGGTCAGCAACCGCTTCAGCCGCTCGCGGCCCATGTTCGTGGGCTTTCCGCGCTTTGCCGATGGCGGCGACATCGACCTGCCGCGTTCCACCTACACGGGGTCGACCTGGAACCGCGCCAAGAATGACCAGACCGTGTTCTACGCCGACCTGGAACACCGCTTCAACGAAGCCTGGCGCTTCAAGCTGGGCGGCGTTGCCATGAACGAGAAGAACACCACCGTGCACCAGCGCGTGGCCGATGCGGTGCAGCGCGACGGCAGCGGCTTGTCGTATGGCAATTTCGGCGTGGACTTCGACAGCAAGCAGCGCGGCCTGGACATGTCGGTCAGCGGCGATTTCACGGCGCTGGGCATGAAGCAGGAAGTCGTGCTGGGCGCGAACTATTCCAAGCTCACCACGCAAGACCGCTTCACGCGGGCCTGGAGCGATAGCGACGGCAATATCTTCGACATCGACCACAACCGGCCGTGGCAGGATATCGACAGCATCGCAGCCGCCAGTGGCTACGACAGCCGCAGCGCCTACGACATCCGGCAGAAGGGCATCTACGGCACGTGGCGCGTCAAGCCCACCGAGTCGCTGTCGTTGATCGGCGGCGGCCGCGTGGGCTGGTACGACTTCACGTACCGGTCGGCCGGCGAGACCTCGGCCACGACGGAATCCGGCCGCTTCATTCCCTATGCCGGCATCGTCTACGCCCTGAGCCGCGACTGGTCGGTCTACACCAGCTATACGTCCGTGTTCGAGCCGCAGACCGATCGCAGCGTATCGGGCGCGTTGCTCAAGCCGGTGGAAGGCGCCAACTACGAAGCCGGCGTGAAGGGTGAACTGGCCGATGGCCGCGTCAACGTGGCGCTGGCCGTGTTCCGCTACGACCACAAGAACCGCTCGGTGACCGACTACGACAACGGCTTTGCCTGCGACGGTTGGTATTGCTCGCGCGCGGCCGGCAAGGTGCGCAGCCAGGGCTTCGAGGCGGAAGTGTCGGGCGAGGTGATCCAGGGCCTGCAACTGTTCGCCGGCTACACCTACAACACCACCAAGTACCTGGAAGACCCGGACAACCAGGGCAAGATCTTCAACACGTGGACGCCCAAGCACATGCTGCGCCTGTGGGCCAACTACAAGCTGCCGGGTGACTGGAACCGCCTGAGCGTGGGCGCTGGCGTCAACACGCAGACGCACACGCTGAGCTCGGACCGCAAGTTCGCGCTGGCGGGCTTTTCCGTGTGGAATGCCCGCGTGGGGTACCAGGCCACGTCCGAGCTCAGCTTCGGCCTGAACCTGAACAACGTGTTCGACAAGAAATACTACGTGCCGTCCTACAACACGATCAGCAGCAACAACTACTACGGCGAGCCCCGCAATGTGATGCTGACGGTGCGCTACGCGCCGAAACTGTAGCGCGGGGGCGGGGCGGCCGTGATGGGATAAAATAATAATTATTCCCATTTAGATTCCATCGCGAGCCGCGCCGTGTCCTCGACCGACTCCCTGCCCAACGACGCTGTCACGCAGATCTACCGCGACCACCACGGCTGGCTGTCCGGGTGGCTGCGCAAGAAGCTTGGCAATTCCTTCGATGCCGCCGACCTGGCGCATGACACCTTCGTGCGCCTGATGGGGGCGCGCGTGCGCGAGGGCGGCGGGGCCGAGCCGCGTGCGCTGCTGACGCACATCGCCAAGGGCCTGGTGGTGGATCACTGGCGCCGCCGCGCGCTGGAAGACGCCTACCAGGCGGCCGCGGCGCAATTGCCGCCGTGCGAGGCGCCGTCGCCGGAAGTGCGGGCGCTGATCCTCGAAACCCTGTACGCCATCGACGCCACCCTGCGCAGCTTGCCCGCCAAGACGCGCGAGATATTCCTGGCTTCGCAATTCGACGGCATGGCCTATGCCGACATCGCGCGGGTGCAGCGCGTGTCGCTGGCCACGGTCAAGCGCCACATGCAGAAGGCGCTGACGGCCTGCCTGGTGGCCTATCACGCGAGCGCAGCATGACGGCGGCGGACCGCGCGCTGCTGGAAGAGGCCGCCGGCTGGCTGGTGCGGTTCCAGTCGGAAGCGCTGTCGGCGTCGGACCATGCCGCCTTTGAACGCTGGCGCGGCCGTAGCGCGGCGCACGCCGCGGCCTGGGCTCGCGCCGAGGACATGCTGCGCAGTTTCGGGCAGGTGCCGCCCGCCCTGGGCGCACAGGCCTTGCGGGGGCTGGACCGGCCGGGGCGTCGTCAGGTGCTGCGCACCGTGGCGGGCCTGCTGGCATTGGGGCCGGCCGCGTGGCTGGCCTGGCGTGAACTGCCGTGGCGCGAATGGGCGGCCGATGCCCGCACGGCTGCCGGAGAGCAGCGCCGCCTGCAACTGGCCGACGGCACGCAACTGATCTTGAACACTGCCACGGCGGTGGACATCCTGTACACCGCGGATCAGCGTGTCGTGTGGCTGCGGGCGGGTGAAATCCTGCTGACCACCGGCAAGGACCCGTCGCCGGTGCACCGGCCCTTCATCGTGCGCACGGCGCAGGGCACGGTGCAGGCGCTGGGCACGCGCTTCCTGGTGCGCGACGAAGGCAGCCGCGTGCGGGTGGCGGTATTTGAAGGCGCCGTGGATATCGGGCCGGCGGGCGGCGGCACGCATCGCGTGCTGCAGGCCATGCAGCAGACGGTGTTCGATGCCGGGCACGTCGCCGCGGCCACCGACGCGGATGCCGGACAGGCTTCGTGGGAGCACGGCATGCTGGCCGCGACCAACTGGCGGCTGGCCGATCTGGTGGACGAGCTGGCGCGCTATCGCCGCGGCTTTCTGCGCTGTGATCCGGCCGTGGCCGATCTGCGGGTGTCGGGCGCATTTCCGCTGCACGACATCGACGCCGGCCTGCGCCTGCTGGAAAAGACGCTGCCGGTGCGGATCAGCCGGGTCACGCCGTACTGGGTCAGCGTCACGGCGCGCTGACGCAACACCGTTACAAATCAATCGCCCAAGTTCTGACACTTTTTTCGCCTTCGTCCGGTGTACCGGGTGAATGATCGCGGCCCGGCCGCGACGCCCAGCCCCTAACGAAGGATCGTCACATGGTTTCCCGAAGCTCGCATCCCCAGTCCGTTTACCGTACCCCGGCCGCGCCATCGCCCGCGGTGAGCGCGGTGCGGGCCGTCAGCCTGGGGGTGGCGTTGCTGTTCGCAGCCACCGCGGCGCCGTCCGTGCGCGCGGCCGATGCCGCCAGCGCCCCGGCCGGCAAGGCCTACGCCATCGGCGCCGGCCCGCTGGGTGACGTGCTGGCGCAATTCGCCGCGGCGGCGGGCGTGCCGCTGTCGTTCGACCCGGCCGTGCTGGCGGGGCAGCGCAGCAGCGGCCTGAACGGCGTCTATACGGTGCGTGACGGCTTCGCACGCCTGCTGGCCGGGTCCGGCTACGCGCTGGCCGAGCAGGGTGGCGGCGCCTATTCGCTGCGCAAGCTGCCGGCGCCGGAAGCCGGCGTGACGACGTTGCCCGCCGTGACCGTGGCCGCGGCGGGCGTGAGCCCCTCGGCCTTGCCCGTCGAATACGCCGGCAACCAGGTGGCGCGCGGCGGCCGGCTGGGCTTGCTGGGCAACCAGGACGTGATGGACACGCCCTTCAGCGTCACCAACTACACGTCCGATCTGCTGGCCAACCGCCAGGCCGTCACCCTGGCCGATGCGCTGAACGTGGATTCTTCCGTGCGCTTTACCGGACAGATCGGCGGCGTGACCGATTCGTTCTACATCCGCGGCTTTCCCATCGGCGAAGGCAACCTGGGCGAGATCGCCTTTGACGGCGTCTATGGCGTGGCGCCCAACTACCACGTGTTCACCGACTACATCGAACGCGTCGAAGTGTTGAAAGGCCCTGCGGCGCTGTTGTACGGCATGTCGCCCAACAGCGGCGTGGGCGGGGTGATCAATATGGTGCCCAAGCGCGCCTTGCCCGAAGACCTGACGCGCCTGTCGGCCGACTACGTGGGCTCGTCGCAATTCGGCGGCCGGGTGGACCTGAGCCGGCGTTTCGGCAATGACGGCGAATGGGGCGTGCGCGTCAATGCCATGCACCGCCAGGGCGATACGCCGCTGGACAATCTGCATTCGCGCACCGACATCGGCGCCTTGTCGCTGGACTATCAGGGCACGCGGCTGCGCGCGTCGCTGGACGTGGTGATGCAGAACGAAAAGGTCGATGCGCCCACGCGGCCCTTCCTGGTGGCGTCGGGTCTGCAGGTGCCGGGCGCGCCGGACGGCCGTCGCAATGCGACCCAGCCCTGGGGGTGGTGGAAGTCCGACAGCCAGTCGGCGCTCTTGCGCGTGGAATACGACATCAGCGACCGCCTGACGGTGTTTGCCGACGCGGGCGGCTCGGACACATACGTGACGCGCCTGTCCGACCAGACGCCCACCATCGTCAACGCGGCCGGCGACACGCTGGTGACGCCGAACAACTCCAAGTTCCAGATCGACCGCAGCACCTACAACGCGGGCCTGCGCGCCAAGGTGGACACGGGGCCGGTGCGCCACGCCATCAGTTTCATGGGCAGCCTGTACAGTGACCGCAACCTGCAGGCCAGCGTGCTGGGCACGCCGCTGTCGTCCAACATCTACCATCCCGTGACGCGGCCCGAGCAGTTCATTCCCGCGCCCGCCAACCTGCCCAAGGTGTCGTCGTCGGACCTGACCGGCTTTGCGCTGGCCGACACGATGAGCATCCTGGACGACCGCGCGCAACTGACGCTGGGCGTGCGCCAGCAACGCATCGAGTCGCGCAACTTCAACGCCACCACCGGCGCGCGCACGCTCAGCTACGACGAAAGCGCCACCACGCCGCTGGCCGGCCTGGTGGTCAAGCCGTGGCGCAATGTGTCGCTGTATGCCAACTACATCGAAGGCCTGAGCAAGGGCGACGTGGCGCCGGCCACCGCCAGCAACGCGGGGCAGGTGTTCAAGCCCTACAAGGCCAAGCAGAAAGAGGTCGGCATCAAGGTCGACCTGGACAGCGCCATGCTGACCCTGAGCGCGTTCGAGATCACCAAGCCCAGCGGCCAGTTGACCGGCAACGTGTACGCGGCCGACAGCGAGCAGCGCAATCGCGGCCTGGAGCTGAACCTGTCGGGCGAGCCGCTGCGCGGCCTGCGCCTGTTGGGCGGCGTGACGCTGCTGGACGCGGAATTGACGCGCTCCAGCAACCGCGCCGTGCTGGGCAACCAGCCGGTGGGCGTGCCGCGTGTGATGGCGAACCTGAGCGCCGAATGGGATACGCCGTGGGTGGCGGGCCTGACGGTGACGGGCGGCGTGATTCACACCGGCAAGGAATACGTCAATCAGGCCAACACGCAATCGGTGCCGTCGTGGACCACCTTCGACCTGGGCGCGCGCTATGCGACGAAGATCCAGGGCAAGGACGTGACGCTGCGCGCCAACGTGGTCAACGTGTTCAATCGAGGCTACTGGTCGGGCGTGGCGTCGTACGGCACGATTTCGCAAGGCGTGCCGCGCACGCTGATGCTGTCGGCGTCGATGGATTTCTAAGCGCGTGCAGGGCCGGGCCGGCCCTGTTTTTCGACGCCCTGCGCCCCGCCATGGCGTTCATGCCAACCTGGGCGCGAACACCATGCAGACGGGGCTGCCGACCGGCTGCGTGCCGCCGTCATGGGCGAGCGTGCCGTCGTCGAGGTGCACGCGGAAGCGTTCCAGCGTGTCGCTGTCTTCATTCAGCGCGAAGAGGAAGCGGCCGTCGGGCGCCAGCGTGAAAAAGCGCGGTGTCCTGCCGTGCGTGGCGGCGTGCTGCACCGGGGCCAGGCGCCCGGTCTGCGCATCCACCTTGAACACCGCGATGCTGTCGTCGCCCCGGTTCGACACATACAGATGCCGGCCGCGCGCGTCGATCGCGATGCCCGCGGCGCGGCTGTTGCTGGTGTACGTATCGGGCAACGAAGGCAGCACCTGGAAGGGGCGCAACGCCTGTTCGTCCAAGGCATAGGCTGTCACGGTGTTGTCGAGTTCGTTGATGACATAGGCCCACGGCGCCGAGGGATGAAACACCGCGTGCCGCGGGCCAGCCCCTTCGCGTGCCGTGGCGACATGAACCGCCGGATCGCCCACGCGGTCGTCGTGCAAGGCATGCAGGAACACGCGATCCAGGCCCTTGTCGGGCACCATCACGTAGCGTCCGGTCGGGTCCACCAGGTTGTAGTGCGGCTTGGCGTGGGGCTGTTCCTTGCGGTGCGGCCCCGCTTCGCCCGGCATGGCGATCTGCTGCGCCACCGGCTCCAGGCTGCCGTCGGCGGCCACGGGCAGCACGGCCAGCGTGCCGCTCAGGTGGTTGGACACCATCAGGTAGCGGCCCGAGGGTGCCAGCGCCAGGTGCACGGGGTTCAGGCCGTCGCACGACTGGCTGCGCCACGGAGTCAGCCGGCCGCTGCGCGCATCGCGCCGCAGCGTGCTGACCTCGCGGCGGTCTCCGTGCACCGCGTACAGCACGGGCAGCGAGGGGTGCGGCAGCAGGTACGACGGGTTGACCAGGTCGCCGACGATCTGCGTGGGCGTCAGCGCGCCGGTGTCCGGCGCATAGTCGAAGACGCTGATGCCATCGCCGCGCGCATGGCGTTCGCGGGTGGTGCGGGAACCGATGTAGACGTGCATGGCCAGGGCCTGTTCCGGTAAGACAAGAAAAAGGCCATGCCAGGCAGGCCCTACGAAGCGAGGATGCCGCTGATGCGGGTCAGGTTGTCGAGCGTGCTGCGCAGGTGGGCGGCCAGCGCCTGGGCGGCCTCTTCGTTGCGCTCGCGTTCGAGCAGATCGAGAATTTCCAGGTGCTGGTCGCAGTGCTGCTTGTAGCGGCTGCGGTCCTGCATCGAGCGGTACGACAGCAGCCGGCGCACGCGGTTGACGCGCTTGATGGTGTCGATGAAAAACGGATTGCCCGAGGCTTCGACCAGCGATTCATGAAAGCGCACGCCGCGGTCGTGCAGCTGGTCGGCCGTGTCGGTGGCGATGCCGCCGTCCAGCAGGTGGCGTTCGGCGGCGCGGCAGCGTTCCAGCACGGGCTTGTCGATGCGAAAGCCGGGCTCCAGCAAGGCCGCGGGCTCCAGCGCCAGGCGCAGCCGGTACGACTGCAACAGGCTGTCGGGCGTGGTCATCATGGACGAGAATTCCCAGCCGTAGCCCGGGCGCCGCTGCGCCCAGCCTTCCTGCGCCACGCGCGCCAGCAAGGCCTGGGTCTGCGCCTGGGTCAGCGCGTAGCGGCTGCGCAGCAGCGCCTCGCTGCACTGCATGGGCAGTTCACCGCGCAGCAGTTCGTCGGCCAGCTGGAAATAGCGTTGCGTGACGATGTCGTCGGCGGCGGGCGGGGCCAGGTCCATGGGGGCTTGCGCCAGGGCGTCATAGGCATGCTGCAGGAAGTAGCCGCGGTTGGGTTTGCGCGCCACGATGCCGTGCTGTTCCAGGATGCCCAGCGCGTCATTGACCGGCGAGCGCGACAGGCGCAGGCGATCCGCCAGTTTCTGGGCCGTGAGGTGGGCGCCGCCGGGCAGGCGGTCTTGCCGGATCAGCTCCAGGATCTTGCTTACGGTGTTGGTCTGCGCGCTCATGGGATGGCCCGGGTTGCGGGGGCCTCAGCTGCCTGGGCCCGGTTCGGCCGGCGCCTGTCCATGGGCGCCGAGGGTATCCGCTAGGATAGCGGGAATCACCCCGCCCATCCGCAACAGGCGCAGTTCCAATTGGGTTTCCACGGCGGCCGTGGCGGTCAGCGGCTCCTGGCGGCCATCGGCGCGCAGCACGCGTACCGCGACGGCCTGGCGCGGCGCCAGGGCGTCGGCGGGGCAGTCGATGTCGATGCGGTCGCCGGGCTGGATATTCAGGGTCTGCGGCGTGACGCCCGCGGGCAGGCGCAGGGGCAGGATGCCCATGCCGATCAGGTTCGAGCGGTGGATGCGTTCAAAGCTCACTGCCAGCACCGCGCGGATGCCCAGCAGCCGCTGGCCCTTGGCGGCCCAGTCGCGCGACGAGCCGGTGCCGAAACGTTCGCCGGCCAGCAGCACCACCGCGTCGTCGTCGCGCCGATAATGGTCGGCGGCTTCCCAGATGGGTTCGAGGCGGCCGCTGGGGGCGTGCAGCGTGTGGCCTACCGGGGCGCCGGGGCACAACAGGTTGCCCAGGCTCTTGCTGTAGAAGGCCGCGCGCATCATCACTTCCCAGTTGCCGCGGCGCGAGGCGAACACGTTCAGGTCGTCGCGGTCGTCGCCTTGCGCGACCAGGAAATCGGCGATCAGGCTGTCCGGCGGAATCGCGCTGGCGGGCGACAGGTGGTCGGTGGTGACGTCGTCGCCCAACACCAGCAGCGGCCAGGCAGCGTAGCGGCCCAACTGGCTGGCGGGGCCGGCGGCGGCAAAGGGCGGGCGCCGCAGCGCGGTCGATGCCGGGTCCCAGGGAAAGCGCGGCGTGTCCGGCGATTGCAGCGCCTGCCATTGCGGGTTGGCGCTGGCTATCCGGAAGGCTCGGGCAAAGTCGTCGGCCCGCAGGCCCTGCGCCAGCGCGGCGTCGATCTCGGCGTCGTCGGGCCACAGGTCGCGCAGATGCACGGCGTGGCCGTCGGGCGCGACCTGCACCGGTTCGCGCGACAGATCGCGTTCGGCATCGCCGGCCAGCGCAAAGGCGATGACCAGCGGCGGCGACATCAGAAAGCCCAGGTCCAGGTCGGGATGGATGCGGCCGGTGAAATTGCGGTTGCCGGACAGCACGGCCACCGGGTGGATGGCACCGGCAGCCATGGCGTCCTGCACGGCCTGGGGCAGCGGGCCCGAGTTGCCGATACAGGTGGTGCAGCCGTAGCCGACGATGTCAAAACCCACGGCGGCCAGGTCGTCCAGCAGGCCGGCGCGCGCCAGGTAGTCGGCGGCCGCGGGCGAGCCGGGGCCCAATGAGGTCTTGACCCAGGCCGGCACCATCAGCCCGGCGCGGCGGGCCTTGCGCGCCAGCAGGCCGGCGGCGATCAACAGGCGCGGGTCCGACGTGTTGGTGCAGCTGGTGATTGCGGCGATGGCGATGGCGTGGCGCGGCAGCGCGGGAGCTGGGGCGGATGCGGGATCGGCGGGCGGCGTGGGCGCGCGATCGGCCGGCGACGCGGACTGCGGCGCGCCTTGCGGCTGGAAGTTCAGCGCGGCCAGGATCTCGCGCGTCTGGCGGTACGGGTGCAGGTCCTGCGGCCGCTTGGGGCCGGCCACATGCATCTGCACCTGGTCCAGCGCGATCTCGATCTCGCGGGTGTAGCGGGGGTGGGCCGCCGGGTCCAGCGCGATGCCGGCGCTTTCGGCGTAGGCGCCCACCCGCGCGATGTGGGCCTCGTCGCGGCCGGTCTGGCGCAGGTAGTCCAGCGTGGCGCCGTCGATGGGGAAATAGCCGGTGGTGGCGCCGTACTCCGGCGCCATGTTGGCGACCACGCAGCGGCTGCCGGCCGACAGCGTCGCAACGCCCGGGCCGAAGAATTCGACGAATTCTCCCGATACCTGGATGGCGCGCAGGCGCTGCGTCACCGTCAGCGCCAGGTCGGTAGCGGTGACGCCGGGGCCCAGCTTCCCGGTCAGGCGCACGCCGATCACGTCGGGAATGCGCAGCAGGGTCGGCATGCCGAACATCACCGTCTGCGCCTCCAGTCCGCCCACGCCCCAGCCCAGCACGCCGATGCCGTTGATCATCGGCGTGTGGCTGTCGGTGCCGATCATCATGTCCGGGTGCAGCGTGCCGGCGTCATGGCACACGACGGTGGCCAGTTGCTCCAGGTTGATGGTGTGCATGATGCCGGTGCCGGGCGGATGGATGCGCACGTTCGACAAAGCCTTCGAGGCCCAGCGCAGAAAGCGGTAGCGCTCGGCATTGCGGCGCAGTTCCAGCGCCAGGTTCTGCGTGGCCGCATCGGGCTGCGCATAGGCCTGCACGGCCAGGGAATGATCCACCGACACGTCCACCGGCAGCACCGGGTTGAGCACACGCGGATCCACCCCAGCCTCGTCCAGCGCATCGCGCATGGCGGCGATATCGACCAGCGCTGGCGTGCTGGTGGTGTCGTGCATCAGCACGCGGCCGGGCTGGAACGCGATCTCGGCTTCGCTGGAGCCGTGCGCCAGCCAGGCCATCAGCGCGGCCACGGCCTCGTCGCGCTCAACGCCCTGCATGTTGCGCAGTGCGTTTTCCAGCAGCAGCCGCAGCACCACCGGCAGGCGGTGGTAGTCGGGGCCGACTGTCGCGGCGGAATCGATGTGGGTATAGGCCACGCCGTCCAGCGTGAAACTGGTGCGGCGCGGCGAAGCATTGGTGTTTTCCATAGCTGCCAGTTTTGCATATTGAATGCATAAAATGCAATTAAGGAAAAACCCGGCCGCCACGAAGCAGGCCACCCAGGAGACAGACCATGCCCTTCATCCGCACCCTTGCCGCCAGCGCGGCCCTGACCCTGGCGACCGTCGCGCCGCTACATGCCGCCGACACCGCCGCGCCTGGCGTCGGCAGCGGCCGGCCCATCACCCTGATCGTGCCGTTCGCTGCGGGTGGCGGCGTCGATGGCATGGGCCGCCTGCTGGCCGAACGCCTGCGGGCAGAACTGCCGCAGGGCGTGGTGGTGGAAAACAAGCCGGGCGCCAGCGGCATGCTGGGCGCGCAGACGGTGGTGCGCTCAGTGCCCGACGGCACGACCTTGCTGCTGGGCTCGGCCGGCGAGACCGCCATCAATCCGTTGGTGTTCAAGGGCAAGATGCAATACCAGCCCGAACGCGACCTGGCGCCGATTGCGCTGGTGGCGCGCGTGCCCAACGTGCTGGTGGCCAGCCCCAAGCTGCCGGTGGCCACGGTGCAGGAACTGGTGGCCTATGGCCGCGCCAACCCGGACCGCCTGACCTACGCCACCAGCGGTGTCGGCAACCCCCAGCACCTGAACGGCGAACTGCTGCAATCGCTGGCCGGCATCAAGATGGTTCACGTGCCGTACAAGGGCGCCTCGGCGCAGCTGGTGGATGTGGCCGCGGGCAGCGTCGACCTGACCTTCGTGAGCCTGGCGGGCGCGCTGCCGTTCATCAAGAGCGGCAAGGTCAAGCCGCTGGCAGTGACGTCAGCCAAGCGCGCCTCGTTTGCGCCCGACATTCCTGCCGTGGCCGAGTACGCGCCGCTCAAGGATTACGCGCTGGAAAACTGGTTCGGCATTTTCGTGCCGGCCGCTACGCCCGTCCCGGTGCGCCAGCAACTGGCCGCCGCCATCGACCGCTGCCTGCGCGATGAAAAACTGGTGGCCAGCCTGCGCGAACTGGGCGGCGAGGTGCAGCCGATGTCGCCGGACGCGTTCCGCGATTTCATCCAGGCCCAGACCGCCGTGTTCGCCAAGGTCGTGGCGGATGGGCATATCACGGCGGAGAATTGAGGTCCAATTCCAGCCCCACCCGCACCCCGGTGCGCACGCGGCTGATGGCGTGACGCAAGGTCGCGCGGTAGTCGCCCTGCGTGCCGCGAATGGGGCGGTGCGCGGAGGCGATCAGGGCGGCGTCGCCCAGGGCCAGCGGCAGCACCACGGGGCGCGATTGCTGGCGGGGGCGTTGCTCGGTCATGACGAATTCGCCGCCCGTGAAGTCGTGGCCCGGGGCGGTCAGCAGGGCGACCAGCCGCAGCGGAAAGGCCGATTCATCGGCGTCGTATTCCAAGGGATGGGAATCGCCTGCGCGCAGGCGGTGGATCACGGCGGGGTTCGGCAGCGCCAGCGGCAGGGTGTGCGTGTCGCGCCCCAGCCGCTGCGCCCAGGTCTGCGCCAAGGCTTCAAGCCGCGCATGCAGCGCCGCCAGCAATCCTGCCAGCGCCGTGGGCATGGGCGCATCAAGCGAGGCGCGTTCGCCTTGCCCGGTGGGGGTGGGCAAGCGGTGGACGCTGTTGGCGTTGCCATCGCCCTTGTGGTTGTCGAGCCGCTGCGTCAATTCCCGTGCCTGGGCGGGCGTAAACAATGCGGGCAATAGTGCCCAGCCTTCAGCATCCAATTGCTGTTCGATGCGTGCCCAGTCGTAGCGGTCCAGGCCCTGAGCCACCGCGCTCATGCGGCCTCCGTCGGCGTTGCCGGCATGCGCCACAGATACCACGCCGCGATGGTGCGATAGGGGCTGAATGCCTCGCCGATCGTGCGCATCTGCGCGGGCGAGGGGGCCTTGTCCAGCCGCTTCAGGCGGCGATAGCCTTCGCGCACGCCGTAGTCGTCCACCGGCAGGATGTCCATGCGTTCCAGCGTGTAGATCAGCAGCATCTCTACCGTCCAGCGGCCCACGCCGCGCAGCGCCACCAGGCGTTCGACCAGCGCATCGTCCGTCATCGCCAGCGCGTCGTCGCGGCCGGGAATGACGCCGTCCAGCGCCGCCTGGGCGATGCCGCGGATGGTGGCCAGCTTCGAGGCCGAAAAGCCGCAGTCGCGCTGCGCCTGCGGGTCGGTGCCCAGCAGTGCGGCGGGCGGCGGAAACGTCTGGCCAGGGTACAGCGCCAGGAATCGCCCCAGGATCGCGTCGCCGGCGCGCGCATGCAGTTGCTGGTAGGCGATGGCGCGCACCAGCGCCTGGTAAGGGTCGCGCGCCGGCCGCGATTCGTGGCGGCACGGGCCGATGGCGGCGACGTGGCGGGCCCAGTCGTCGTCCAGGGCGGCCAGGTGCTTGGCGGCACGCCTGTACAGGGCGGTGGGCGGCGGCGGAATCGGGGGCGCTGCGGCGGCAACGGCCGCGGGCGTTTTGCGGACGGATAGGCGGGCGGATTGCCGGGCAGGCTTGGGCGGCGAGGCAGCGGGGGCGGATTTCGGTGGCGTCATGGACGACGGGGCGTGGCAGGGGGAAGGACAGCATAGCGGCCCGCGCCGGGATTGGCACTCCGGTGCTTGCCATCGCGGCCGGCTGTTGCGGTGCAGTATGCTCTAGGGCTTCCCGGACCCTTTCCCCTGCTGCCCGCAATGACTGATTTTCCCTTTGACGCCGTGCTGTTCGACTGCGACGGCGTGCTGGTCGATTCCGAACCCATCACCGCCCGTGTCCTGACCGAAATGCTCAACGAGCTGGGTTGGGCGATCACGTTCGAAGAGGCCACCCGCATCTTCACCGGCAAGGCCGTGCGTGACGAGCTGCCCCTGATTCAATCGAAGACCGGCGTGGCCTTGTCGCCCGACTGGTTCGCCCAGTTCCGCGAACGCCGCAACGGCGCGCTGGACCGCGAACTGCTTGAAATTCCCGGCGCGCCTGACGCGGTGCGGGCCCTGCACCAGGCGCTGGATGGCCGTATCGCCGTCGCGTCGGGCGCCGACCGCCGCAAGGTTGAATTGCAGCTGGCCAAGGTTGGCATCGCCGACTGCTTTGGCGAGCGAGTCTTCAGCGGCCATGAAATGCCGCGCAGCAAACCCTTTCCCGATGTGTATCTGGCAGCCGCCAGCGCATTGGGCGTGGACCCGGCGCGCTGCGCGGTGGTCGAAGACACCGTCACCGGCGCCACGGCCGGCGTGGCGGCGGGTGCAACGGTGTTCGGCTACAGCCCCGACGCCAACGGCCACAGCAGCCCCGAGGCCCTGCGCAGCGTGGGCGTGGCGCATGTGTTCACCGACATGAAGCAATTGCCGGCCCTCTTGGCCGGCTGGGCCGCGGCGCGCTGACGCGCCGGGTGAAATCCGGCGGCCCGCCCGCTCAGGGTGGCGCCGCCGTCCAGGCCATCGATCTGCCCGCCGGATTCAGCGGGCGTACTGCTCGCCGCCGTCCAGGTCGATGACCGTGCCGCTGAGATACCCCGCCCGGGGCGATGCGCCGAACACCACCATGTCCGCCACTTCCTCGGCTTCCATCAGACGGCCGAAGGGCAGGTCGGACAAGGTTTCTTCCCAGCGCGATTCATCTCCCCAACGCGCTTGCGCCCGCTGTTTGGCCAGCGTCAGCACGCGGTCGGTGCGGGTGCGCGACGGATTCACGCCGAACACGCGCACGCCGTGGCGCGGCGCATCGCCGCCCAGGGCGCGGGTGAAGGCGATCAGCGAGGCGTTGGCGGCCGCGCCGCAGATGTAGTCGGCGCGCGGCGCCGAGCCGGCCATGCCGATGACGTTGGCGATGACGCCCGTGCCGGCCTGCCGCATCAGCGGGTAGTAGTGGCGGGCCAGGTCGATGTAGCCGTGCACCTTCAGTTCCCAGCCTGCGCGCCAGCGGTCATCGGCCACCTGGTCCAGCGCGCCGCCCGGCACCGCGCCGGCGTTGTTGACCAGGATGTCCACGGCGCCGGCCTCATCGAGCACCCGCGCGGCGGCGCCCGCCTGGGCCAGGTCCAGCGCCAGCGTGCGCACCGCCTTGCCCGTCTGCGCCTGAATCGCCTGGGCCGCAGCCTGCAGCGCCGCGCCGTCGCGCGCGACCAATATCGGCTCGGCGCCTTCGCGCGCAAAAGCCGTGGCGCAGGCCAGGCCGATACCCTTGGATGCGCCTGTCACCAGCACGCGCTTGCCTTGCAGCTGCAAATCCATCCGAAGCTCCTCGCGGTCACGTCCACGGACGAGATGCCGGGGCGCGTTGGGAAATCGACCCCGGCAACCCGGTGTCGTACAGCGCTGTTGTAAACCAGATGCCCTTGCCGGAACAGCCGTGGCCGATGTCAGGCAACGGCCTGCCGGCATTCAGGATGCCGTCTGCGCCCGCATTCAAGCCGGCGCAATATCGACGCGATGTCCGCCCGCCTGCGCGGCATGGCGGATGGCCACGGGCAGGAAGCGTTCGATCACCGACGCATTCGTGCTGGTATGCCCCGTGATCTCGGTGCAGGTGAAATGCGCCGGTTTGCCGCTGTCGTGCACCGCCAGCGCCAGCAGCAACAGCCATTGGTCGGCCAGGTGCGGTCCCAGCGCCGCTTCGCTGGCGAGATACGCGCCGACCTCGCGCGCCAGCGTGCCGGCCACCGTTTCCGCGTTGACGCCTTTGGCGCCGTACGCGGTGAACACTTCGGTGACCTCGGTGTGCGCCAGCGTCGCGGTCAGCGCGTTGCCGGGGCCTTCGTTCTGGTGCGACGCGGCGACCAGCAGCTGGTCTTGCGTCCAGCCCAGCTGCTCGGCCAGCACGTCCAGTTCGCGCCGCGCAATGGCGCGCGGCAGGCCCGCCACGATGCATTCCGCGGACAGGCTTTGCACCGCGCCGCGCTGCGCGATATTCACCGGCGCGAGGCCGCCTGCCGCAGGCGTGATCTCGGCCATCACCATGCCGCCGCCCGCCGGGTAGAAGCCGCGGCGGCGCAGGTCCAGCGCCAGCCCCGCGCCCAGCTTGCGCGCCAGCGGCGCATAGGCGCGCGCCAGGAAATCGAACGACGGCGCCAGCGGGTTATGCGTGCCGCCCTGCAGTTCCAGGCGGCTGGGGCCGTCGGCCCGCAGCAGCGCCGGCAGCACGGTCTGCAAGACCAGCATGCAGCTGCCGGCGCTGGCGATCGCGTAGCGGTAGTCGCCCGCGCGTATCGGGCCTGGCGCAAAGCGCAGCTGTTGCGAGCCGAGTTCGGCGCCTTCGCACTCGGCGCCGCTGATCTGCATCGCCGCCTGCACGCAGGCCAGATGCTGGCGCATCAGGCCGGGCTTGGAACGCTTGGCGCGGATGCGCTCGATGCGCAGCGGCATGCCGGTAATCATGGAAAGCGCGAGCGCGGTGCGCAGCACCTGCCCGCCGCCTTCTCCTTCGGAACCATCCAGTTCAATCATTGCCATTCTTCTTGTTCAACGTCTTGTTCAACCGGGCGGGTCCAGCCCGGTTTTTTCAGCCCTTCACGCACACGATCTGCTTCAGGGTGTAGACCACTTCCACCAGGTCCTGCTGCGCCTGCATCACGGCGTCGATGTCCTTGTACGCCATCGGGATCTCGTCGATCACGTTGGCGTCCTTGCGGCATTCCACGCCTTCGGTCGCGGCCACCTGGTCGGCCACCGTGTACAGCTTCTTGGCCTTGGTGCGGCTCATCTTGCGGCCGGCGCCGTGGCTGCAGCTCATGAAGCTCTCCGGGTTGCCCTTGCCGCGCACGATGTAGCTCTTGGCGCCCATGCTGCCCGGAATGATGCCCAGCTCGCCCGCCTTGGCGCTCACCGCGCCCTTGCGGGTCAGCAGCACCTCTTCGCCGAAGTGGGTTTCGCGGCTGACATAGTTGTGGTGGCAGTTCACCGCTTCCATGTGCGCCTCGAACGGCTTGCTGATCACCGAGCGCACCGCGCCGACCAGGCGATGCATCATCACTTCACGGTTGGCGCGCGCGAACTTCTGCGCCCAGCCCACCGCACGCACATAGTCGCCGAAGTATTTCGAGCCTTCCTCGAAGTACGCCAGGTCCTGGTCGGGCAGGTTGCGCTGGTGCTGCTCGGCGTCTTTCTTGGCCAGCTCGATGAACATCGTGCCGATGGCGTTGCCGACGCCGCGCGACCCCGAGTGCAGCATGAACCACACCGACCCCGCTTCATCCAGGCACACCTCGATGAAGTGGTTGCCGGTACCCAGCGTGCCCAGGTGCTTGTAGTTGTTGGTGTTGCGCAGGCGCGGGTAGTCCTGGCACAGCGCTTCGAATTCGGGCGACAGGGCGCGCCAGGCGATATCGGTTTCATCGGGCGGCGTTTCCCACGACCCGTGGTCGCGGCCGCCGCGGCGCGGCGAGATGCCGTGCGGCACGGCCTTCTCGATGGCCGCGCGCAGCGGGCCCAGGTTGTCCGGCAGGTCGTTGGCGTGCAGCGTGGTCTTGCACGCCATCATGCCGCAGCCGATGTCCACGCCCACGGCGGCCGGAATCACGGCCTTGATGGTCGGAATCACCGAGCCCACCGTGGCGCCGATGCCGTAGTGCACATCCGGCATGGCCGCGATGTGCTTGTAGATGATGGGCAGGCGGGCGGCGTTTTCCAGTTGCTGCAGGGCTTCGGCCTCGACCGGCACGCCCTCGGTCCACATTTTCACGGGAACGCCCTGGGCGCCTTGGTGCAGCTTGTACGTCATGTTCTTCTCCATTGCATAGTGAGGGGCGGCGGGCCTTGCGCGCCGCCTGCTTCTATCTATGCAATCGCCGTGCCAGCTTTTGAAAATAGCCTGCATGAATCTTGCAAGCCATTGATGTGAAAGGGATTGGTGTGTGTTGTTGCAGGGTTGCCTGCGGCGGGGTGTATGTCTAGAATTCTGATAACTTATAAATATAGCTATAAATATAGAAAATGAAACCAATCGTGGTCGTGGGGTTCATCGGCACGCAGCTCGATTCCGGGACGGGGCCGGCCCGTTGGGAAAAATGGCGTCCCACCGTGGCGCTGACCCAGCACGAAGACCGCGTCATCGCCCGCATGGAACTGCTCTATACCGCCCGCCATCGCCGGCTGGCCGAGCTGATCCAGGCCGACATCGCGGCCGTGTCGCCGGAAACCATCGTCAACCTGATCGAAGTCGAACTGGCCGACCCCTGGGACTTCGGCGAGGTCTACCACTGCCTGTACCAATGGGCGCGGGCCTATCCGTTTGACGTCGAGCGCGAAGAATACTGGGCCCACATCACCACCGGCACGCACGTGGCGCAGATCTGCCAGTTTCTGCTGGTGGAATCGCGTGTGTTGCCCGGCGTGCTGGTGCAGACGGCGCCGCCGCGGCGGCAGCGCCCGGGCCAGCCGGGCGACCTGGCGCTGATCGACCTGGACCTGTCGCGCTATGACGTGATCGCCCAGCGCTTTGCCGACGAGCAGCGCGATGCGGTCGACTTCCTGAAACGCGGCATTGCCACGCGCAACGCGAAGTTCAACGCGCTCATCACCGAGATCGAGCGCGTGGCCTTGCGCTCGCGCGCGCCCATCCTGTTGGCCGGGCCCACCGGCGCAGGCAAGTCGTTCCTGGCGCGCCGCATGTTCGAACTGAAAAAGGCGCGGCACCATATCGCCGGGCCGTTCGTCGAGGTCAATTGCGCCACCCTGCGCGGCGACACGGCCGCGGCGGCCTTGTTCGGCCACAAGAAGGGCGCCTACACCGGCGCGGCCGCCGACCGCGCGGGCCTGCTGCGCACCGCCCACGAAGGCGTGCTGTTCCTGGACGAAATCGGCGAATTGGGCGTGGACGAACAGGCCATGCTGCTCAAGGCCATCGAAGAGCGCCGCTTCTACCCCGTGGGGGCCGACCGCGAGGTCGAAAGCGACTTCCAGCTGATCGCCGGCACCAACCGCGACCTGCGGCGCGAGGTCGCGGCGGGGCGCTTTCGCGAAGACCTGTACGCCCGCATCAATATGTGGACCTACGATCTGCCCGGCCTGGCGGCGCGGGCCGAAGACATCGAACCCAACATCGACCACCTGCTGGCGGCCTACGTCACCGAGCATCACCGGGCTGCGCGTTTCAACGTCGAGGCCCGCCAGGCCTACCTGGCCTTCGCGCAAAGTGCGGATGCCCCCTGGCGCGGCAACTTCCGTGACCTGTCGTCCAGCATCGCACGGCTGGCCACGCTGGCCGAAGGCGGACGCATCAGCCTGGAATTGGTAGAAGCCGAGATTTCCCGGCTGCGCTGGCTGTGGCAGCGCGACGAGCAGGGCGCGGCGGCCACGCCGGCTGCGCCGGACCTGCGTGCGTTGCTGGGCGATGCGCGCGTTGACGCCATGGATCTGTTTGACCAGCTGCAACTGCAAGCGGTGCTGCAGGTCTGCGTGCAGGCCCGCAACCTGTCGGACGCCGGTCGCAAGCTGTTCCAGGCGTCCCGCGCCGAACGCAGTGTGGTCAACGATGCGGACCGCCTGCGCAAGTACCTGGCCAAGCATGGGCTGCATTGGGAGCAGTTGCGGGGGGATGCGGCCTTGGGGGCGGCCCTGTAGGGCCATGTCCGTACGGCTGCTATGCTGGTTCCGGCCGGCGCTGCGATGCCCCTTTGCCGCGCCATTCAGCGTTCACCCCCCCTTGCCCGGAGACGGCGATGTCGGAAATCTGGTTGGAAGTCTGGACCACCTTGCGCAGCGAGTTTGCCGATATCCCGGATGTGGGCGAAGCCACGCGCATCGTGCTGCGCCTGGGCATGGCGGTCATCCTGGGCGGTCTGCTGGGCTACGAACGCGAGCGCAGCGGCAAGGCGGCCGGCCTGCGCACCCACATGCTGGTGGCGCTGGGCGCGGCGATCTTCGTGCTGGTGCCGTTGCAGAACGGCATGCAGGTGGGTGACCTGAGCCGGGTGCTGCAGGGCGTCATCGCCGGTATCGGCTTTCTGGGCGCGGGCGCCATCATCAAGCTGAGCAATGAACGCGAGATCCGCGGCCTGACCACGTCGGCCAGCATCTGGATGACGGCGGCCATCGGCGTGGCCGCGGGCATGGGCCGCGAGGCCACCGCCGTGGCCAGCACCTTGATGGCGTTGTTCGTGCTGGCCGTGTTGCGGCGGGTCGAAGCGCGCATTGCCGGCAAGGGCGCCAAGCGCGTGATCGAAAATGAAAAAGGCCTGGTCGAACGCGACAAGGCCTGAAGGGGTTGGCCTGCTGCCCTACTTCTTCAACTGCACCAGCACGAACTCGTTGCCGTACAGGTCGATGAAGTGCGCGTACACGGCGAAATTATCGTGCACCGGTTCGCGCGTGAACCGCACGCCCCGGGCGGCGAAGCGGGCGTGGTCGCGCACCACGTCGTCGGTGTAGAACACGCCTACCGGCTGGCCGCCGGTCTGGTCGCCCACGCGGTCGCGTTGCGCCTGGGTCTGGGCCTGCAACAGCCACACGCCCACCGAGGGCTGTTCGGGCAGCCGCAGGTGCACGAAGCGTTGCTGGCCCACGGCCATGTCGACGAACACCTCCATGCCCAGCTTGTCCTGGTAGAAAGAAATGGCGGTGTCGTAATCGTTGACGAGCAGGACGAGACGGCCCAGCGAGTGCATGTCAGGACTCTCTTTGTAGTGGTATGTGCGGCTATGCTAACCGCTATACGGCAGGGGCTGTTGTCACGGCCCCCGGCGTGATCGCTGTGCGGGCATCAGTCGGCTTCGCGCAACAGGCGAAAACCCACCAGCGGATAGCGTGTTTCGGCGGTATTCCAGTTGCGGTAGGCCGACCGCAAGTACAGCGCCCAGGTGTGCCACGAGCCGCCGCGGCGCACCCGCACGTTGCCGCTGGCCGGGCCTTGGGGGTCGTCTTGGGGCGATTGGGCGTAATAGTCTTCGCCGTACCAGTCGGCCACCCATTCCCAGGCATTGCCGTGCATGTCGTGCAGGCCGAAGGCGTTGGGGGCGTAGGTGGCGACCGGCGCGGTGAAGGTGTGGCCGTCGCTGCGCGGGGCCGCAAAAGCCTGCCACTTGGGCCACAGCGGCGCCGCGTCCGCGTCGAAGGTATTGGCTACGCCGGGCAGGCCGGCGGGATCGTCGCCGTGCTGATAGCGGGTACGGCCGCCGGCCCGCGCGGCGTATTCCCATTCGGCTTCGGTGGGCAGGCGGTAGACGCGGCCTTCCTGCTGGCTGAGCCAGCGGGCCAGGGCGGTGGCGTCGTTCCAGCTGACGTTGACCACGGGGTGCTCATCCGTCTGGGCAAAGCCGGGGTTACGCCACGAATAGCGGGTATCGCGGCCTTCGAAGGCGTCGCCGCGTTCGGTCTTGTCGGGGTCGTAGGCGGCGTTGTAGCCGTAGCCGCCGGTGCCGTCGGCCTCGGATTCGGGCACATAGCCGGACGCCTCGATGAAGCGGCGGAACTGGCCCACGGTGACCTCGGTGCGTTCAAGATAGAACGGGCGGGTGATGCGCACCGTGTGCACCGGGGCTTCGTCGAACAGCTGGGCGAAGCGCTCTTTCGGGTACTGCGGGAAGTCGCGCGCCAGGGCCTCGGGCGTTTCGTCGCTGCCCATCTGGAAGGTGCCGGCGGGCACATGCACGAAGGTCATGCCCAGCGAGTTTTCGACCAGGGCAGGCGGTTCGGCCGACCAGGCCGGCACGGTGGCCAGCGTACAGAGCAATGCCAGGGCGATGGGTAGGCGCATGACGGGCCGCAAGAAAGGAAAGCGCAGATAGTAGGCCCCCGGCATCGCCGCCGCCAGCCCTGGCGAACCCTCACTCGGGAACTACTGAATCCAGCCACGCACGCGGCGAGGCGCCCAGCTTGCGGCTGAAGGCCCGCGACAGGGCCGAGGCATTGGCATACCCCAGTTCCGCGGCAATCGCCTTGACCGGGCGGCCGTCGCGCAGCCGCGACTGAGCCAGCGCCAGGCGCCAGTCGGCCAGGTAGTCGGCCGGCGGCTGCCCCACGGCGTCCTTGAACGCCGCGGCGAAGGCGCTGCGCGACATGCCGGCGTGGCCGGCCAGGTCGGCCAGGCTCCAGGCTGCGCCGGGCGTCTGGTGCATGGCGACCAGGGCGCGGGCCAGCCTGGGGTCGGCCAGGCCTGTCATCAATCCGGCCTGGATGCCGGATTCGGCGGGATGGTCGATCAGCCAGCGCAGCAGTTGGATCAGCACCACTTCAAACAGCCTGTCGGCCAGCAGGCGCTGGCCGCAGCGCACGGATTCGGTTTCGGCGAACAGCAGCGCCAGCGCCTGTTCCAGCCCGTGCACGCGGGCCAGCGGCAGCGCGATCAGCGCCGGCAGCGCGCGTACCAGCGGGTTGCGCGCGCCGCCGTCGAAATCCAGCGTGGCACAGGTGAAATCGGAACCGTCCTGCGGCGGGTTGTGGAAGTCGTGCCGCACCGGGCGCGGGTAGAACAGCAGCGTCGGTTCGGTCAGCGCCAGCCGCCGCGGCAGGCCCGCGCCTGCCGGGTGCCGCACTTCCATCTGGCCGCGCCGCAATACGTGCAGGAAACCGCGGCCGGTCTCGGGGGCAAAGCGGGTCAGCCCGCACATCGGGCCGCTGTGGAACAGCCGGGCGCGGGCGCGGAACTGCTCAAGCAGGGCGGACAGGCGGTCGACGGGGGCGGGGGGCGCGGGCATGGACGAATAGATATGTTTCATGGACGTAAGGTATCCAATGCTACTGCGGAAAGCGGAATACTGGGTTCCAGCCAGCAGCCATTCCGGCCTGGCCCTTCAACCCCAAGGAACCTCTCATGTCCCGCATTCCGCTTGTCGATGCCACCTCTGCCCCGGCTGCCAGCCGTGACATCCTGCGCCAGATCCATGGCGCGTTCGGCGCTACGCCCAACATGTTCCGCGCGGTGGCCAATTCGCCCGCCGCCCTGCAAAGCATGTGGGCCGCGTTCGGCGCTCTGGGCAGCGGCGTGCTGCCCGCGCAACTGGGCGAGAAGGTCGCCGTGGCCGTGGCCGACAGCAACCGCTGCGAATACTGCCTGGCCGCGCATACGGCGTTGGGCAAGAAGGCCGGCGCCAGCGCCGAGCAGATGGCTGCCGCGCAAGCCGGCCGCGCCGACGACCCGCAGACCGCCGCGGTGCTGGATTTCGCGTTGAAGCTGGTGCGCGACCGCGGCCAGTTGCGCGACGCCGACATTGCCGCGTTGCGCCAGGCCGGTTTCGACGACGGCCAGATCGTCGAGCTGTTGGCGCACGTGGCGCTGAACCTGTTCACCAACTACGTCAACGTGGCGTTCGACGTGCCGGTGGACTTTCCGAAAGTGGCGCTGCGCGCGGCGTGACAGGACGGTGGGTGCCGGTTTGAGGACCCGGCCGGGCACCACGCCGTGTCAGTCCTCAGCCGGCACGGCGGATCGTGAAGTTGATCCGCCGGCTGCCCAGCAGCGGATGCGGATGATCCTTCAGCGGCATCACGCCATGAAAGCGCAGCCGGTCCACGCCGCCCCAGACCACCACGTCGCCATGCAACAGCGGCACGCGCTGGCTCTTGTCTGCGCGGTCGTGGCCGCCGAACAGGAACACCGCCGGCATGCCCAGCGAGACCGAGACGATCGGCCAGCCATAGTCGCGTTCGTCCTTGTCCTGGTGCAGCGACAGGCGCGAGCCAGGTTCATAGCGGTTGACCAGGCAGGCATCCGGCGCAAAGCCGGGAAAGCCGGCTTCGGCGGCGGCGCGCCGCGCCAGGTCGTCGAAGGCGATGGGCATGTCGGGCCAGGGCTGGCCCGACAACGGGTCGTTGCGGCTGTAGCGATAGCCGTGCGCGTCCGTCGTCCAGCCATAGCGGCCGCAGTTGGTCAGCGCCACCGACATGGTGTAGCCGCCCGGGGTGACCATGTTGCGAAACGGCGCCTGCTGCGTCACGGTGTCCACGCCGGCCAGCAGCGCCGCCGCATCGGGCAGAGCGTAGCCGCGCAGCACCACCGATTGCGCGCCCAGCATTTCACGGCCCGATTGCGCGGTGTCGTCGTCGCCGAACAGATCCAGGGTAGGGCCCATGTCAGGTCGCATCATGGAAGATCACGCCCAGCGTGTGGCGCCGGCCTTCGCGCAAGGCGCTGACGCCATGGCGCATGGCCACGCGGCGCCAGCCGCGCGCGCCGGCCACGGGACGCTGGTTGACGGTGAAGACCAGCGCATCGCCCTGTTGCAGCGGCAGCACTTCAGCGCGCTGGCCGTGGCTGTCGGTTTCGGTCATGACGAATTCACCGCCGGTGAAGTCTGTGTCCGGTTGCGACAGCAGCACGGCCACCTGCAGCGGAAACACGTGTTCGCCATACAGGTCCTGGTGCAGGCAGTTGTAGTCGCCCGGGCCGTATTGCAGGATCAGCGGCGTGGGCCGGCGCTGGCCGGCCTGGTGGCAGCGCGCCAGGAACGCGGCGTGGTCGTCCGGGTACTGCACGGCAATGCCCATCTGCTTGTTCCAGCGGTTGGCGATGGGCGCCAGGCGCGGGTACAGGGCGGTGCGCAGATTGTGCAGCAGCCTTGGCAAGGGGTAGGCGAAGTATTTGTATTCGCCCCGGCCAAAGCCATGGCGGCTCATGACGATGCGGCTGCGGTAGCGCTCGTCGTCGCCGTAGGCGTCGGCCAGCGCCTGGCACTGTGCGGGCGTCAACAGGCCGGCCGCCACGGCATGGCCGTGCGCGTCCAGGTCGGCGGTGATGCGGGTCCAGTCCAGGGTGTCGAGCTTGCTCATGGGGGTTACAGCAAAGGGCGCTACAGCAGATACGGGATGCGGTTCAGTCTACGCCGCGGCAGCCGGCGCGGCACTCCGTAAGTTGCCTTCGTGGCGTGGGACTACAGCAACGATTCGATCGGCAGCAGCGACACGAACCACACCGAAAAGCGCTTCCACGCCGTGGTGCCAGGTTCGGTGTCGTGGCGGATCGTCTTGCCATCGCGCTGCTCCAGCCAGTAGAGCGCGCCCTTGTCGTCCAGGCACACCCGGTAGGCGGTGAGCGGAACCTCGTTGTCGAAGGCCTCGGCGATGCGGCGCGCCAGCGTGGGGCTGTCGATCACAAAGCCCAGTTCGGTGTTCAGCCGCGCCGAACGCGGGTCGAAATTGAACGATCCGACGAACACGCTATGCCCATCCACCGCAAAGGTCTTGGCGTGCAGGCTCGACCCTGAACTGCCGAACGGCCCCAGGCTCTTGTTGCGCTCGGCGCCCGCCTGGCGCTTCATTTCGAATAGCAGGACGCCGCCGGCCAACAGGTCGCGGCGGCGCGACGCATAGCCGGAATGCACCACGGCCACGTCGGTGGCTTCCAGCGCATTGGTCAGCACGCGCACCTTCACGCCGCTTTGCGCCAGTTTCACGAAGGCCTCGGTGCCGCTGGCCGTGGGCACGAAATAGGGCGACACCAGTTCCACGTCCACCTTGGGCGTGCCGACGATCTCGTGCAGCTGGTGCGGCAGCATGGCTTCGGGCGGCGCGGTGCCCAGCGTCTTGCGCGGGTCGTCGCTGACCATGCGGGTATCGGCCCATTCCAGCGCCAATTCGCCGCGCAGCAGTTGCTGGATGAACGGCAGCTTGCGCATCGCCTCGGCGTAGGCGGCGGCCTCGGGCGACTTTTCGACGGTGCTGGCCGAGCGTTCCAGTTCGGCCAGCGCATCGGGGGCGGCGGGCTTGAGCAGGCGATCGACCGGGTAGGCCGATTCGCTGGCCCAGTAGCGGTCGAAGTCGGTCGACACGTCGTTCACCGCCGCGCCGATGGCCAGCACGTCCAGGTCGGTGAACAGCACGCCGTTGGCCGCGCCGAAGTATTCGTCGCCGATGTTGCGGCCGCCGACGATGGTGGCCTGGTTGTCGGCGGTGAACGACTTGTTGTGCATGCGGCGGTTCAGGCGCCGGAAGTCGGTCAGGTAGCCGACGAACTTGGGCCAGCGCACCACGAACGGGTTGTACAGGCGCACCTCGATATTCGGATGCGCGTCCAGCGCCGCCAGCACCGCGTCCAGCCCGGCGGTGCCGTTGTCGTCCAGCAGCAGGCGCACGCGCACGCCGCGGTCGGCGGCCTCGTGCAGGGCTTCGAGCAGCATGGTGCCGGTCATGTCGCCATGCCAGATGTAGTACTGCACGTCCAGGCTGCGCTGGGCGGCGCGCGCCAGCATCATGCGCGCGGCGAAGGCGTCATAGGCGTCGGCCAGCGGGTGGATACCCGATTTGCCCGGGTGCTCGGCAGCCAGCGGCGCGATGGCGCGGCCCAGCGGCGTATCGCGGGAGGCTTCCGGAGTGAGCGCCTGCGAGGCGTTGCGATGGTCCAGGGGCGGCAGGCTGCAGCCCGTCAGGAAGCCAAGGCACAGGACGGTCAGGGAGACGAATCGAGCGGTATGCATACGCCGTATTGTGCCGAATTGTCGACAAGGCGGTCGGGGCAGGGAAAGGCAGGGCTTGACGGTTTTCCGTATTTGGGAGAAATTCCCATATATGGAAAATTCATCGATGTCGGGCACGCCGACCCAAGACCCTGACCTGGACCAGCGCCTGGCCGGCCGGCTGAAGGCGCTGCGCCTGGCGCGCGGCTGGTCGCTGGACGAACTGGCCGGCCGCGCCGGCGTCAGCCGCGCCACGCTGTCGCGCCTGGAAAACGCCGAAGTCAGCCCCACCGCCAACGTGCTGGGCAAGCTGTGCGGCGCCTATGGCCTGACCATGTCGCGCCTGATGCGCATGGTCGAAGACGATTTTGCGCCGCTGGTGCCCGCCGCCGCGCAGGCGCTGTGGGTCGACGACAGCACGGGCTTCACGCGCCGCTCGGTATCGCCGCCGTCGCAGAAGCTGGCCGGCGAAGTGCTGGCCTGCGAGCTCGCTGCCGATGTCCACATCCGCTACGACCAGGCGCCGCGCGCCGGCATGGAACACCACCTGGTGATGCTGGAAGGCGAGCTGTCCCTGACCGTCGACGGCCAGGCCTACACCCTGGCGCCGGGCGACTGCCTGCGTTACCAGCTGCAAGGCGCCAGCGCTTTCGATACCCCGCCGCATTGCGGCGCCCGTTACCTGCTTTTCATTGTCTGAGACCCCGTCATGTCCTTTGCCACGCTTGAATATCTTCGCCCCTCTGCGGATCAGGCCCGCGATCTTCTGCCCGGCCTGGCCGCGCTGCTGCAGGCCTGCGTGCAGGACGGCGCCAGCGTCAGTTTCGTGTTGCCCTATACGCAGGAAGACGCGCAGGCCTTCTGGCGCGACAAGGTGCTGCCGTCGGTGGCGGCCGGCAAGGCCTCGCTGCTGGTGGCCGTGCAGGATGGCCGTGTGGCCGGTTCCGTGCAGCTCGATTGCGATACGCCGCCCAACCAGCCGCACCGTGCCGAAATCCGCAAGCTGCTGGTGCACCCGGACTTCCGGCGGCGCGGCATTGCGCGACGCCTGATGCAGGACGCGGAAAGACTGGCGGTGGAACAGGGCCGCAGCCTGATCACGCTGGACACCCGTACGGGCGACAGCGCCGAGCCGCTGTACGGCTCGCTGGGCTATGTGACGGTGGGGGTGATACCGGGATTCAGCCGCGATGCGCGTGATCCGTCCAAGGTGGACGGCACGACGATCATGTACAAGGCGGTGTAGTCAGGTCGGGGGCAGCGCATGCGCCGCGGCGGCTGGCGGTCCCGGCTGCCCAATGCGGCGGCGATCAGGCCAGCGGCTTGATGCCCACGCTGTAGGGCGGGGCGTTGCCGCGGGCGGCGGCCTTGATCTTCAGCATCGAACCGCCGGGCGTGTATTCGAATTCCTGGAAGGGCACTTCGAACCACTGGTGAAAGCTGGTGCGCGAGAACTCGGGCACCCAGACCTTGGGGCGCTTGGCGTCGCAGTGGAATTCCACCAGCGTGCAGTCGATGTTCAGCGGCCGGGTGTTGCCGATGCGGTAGCTGACGCGCAGATCGGCGCCTTCGGTGCTGCCGGGGCGCCAGGTCAGGCCGACCGATTCCATGAAGTGTTCAATCGCCTCAATGCCGCGATACATAGCTGACTCCGAATGCTGTCGGGCAGAGGCGCCCGAGAAAAAAACCGCCGACGTTGCGGCGGGAAACATCCGGGATTATCCGTCATTCGCCGCTTTCCTGCCGGACAGGGGCGGCTGCCGGCCGTCTTGACGGGCGGATTCAGCGGGCTGCGGGCCAGGCCGCGCAGAACTTCAGGATGGCGTCGGCCACGGCCTGCGGCGCTTCGCGCTGCGGAAAATGCCCCACGCCGTCCAACACCCGGCGTTCGAAGCCGCCGGTGAAATAGTGGGCCCGGCCTTCGGACGTGGCCGGCAGGTTGCAGGTGTCGGCGCCGCCGTGCAGCACCAGGGTCGGCACCGCCAGTTGCGGCGCGGGCGTCAGCTGCGCGTTGTCGTCGGCATAAGCGGGGTCGCCGGCCACGAAGCTCCAGCGATGGCGATAGGAATGCAGCACCACGGCGGCCCAGTCGGGGTTGTCGAAGGCGCGCGCGGCCTGCGCGAATTCTGTTTCGGTGTACCAGCCAGCGGGTGACCAGGTATCCCACATGTAGCGCGTGAAGGCTTGCGCCTCATTGCGCACGGTATCCGCGCCACGCGGCGTGGCCATGAACCAGTGGTACCAATAATTGCGGGCTTGCTCCAGCGCCAGCGCCTGCGACGGATCGTTGGTGCCGTAACCGATCGACAGCAACACCAGCTGCGCGGCCACGTCCGGTTGCAGGCCGCAGGCGTTGGCCGCGGCGCGCGCGCCCCAGTCGTGGCCCACCAGCAGCGGCCGGACCAGCCCCAGCGCCGCGATGAAATCCAGCAGGTCGCGGCCCAGCGCCGCCAGTTCGCCGCTGCGCGGCGTGGCCGGGTCCAGAAAGCGCGTGGCGCCGAAGCCGCGCAGCGCGGGGCACAGCACCCGGTAGCCCTCGGCCGCCAGGCGCTGCGCCACCGTGTGCCAGCTTTCGGGGCTGTCCGGCCAGCCATGCAGCAGCACGGCAGCGCGCTCGCCGGCAGGGTTCCATTCCAGGTAGGCGATGTCCAGTCGCGGGGTGCGGATCGTGGCGTAGGGGGCCATGGCATTGCGTCCTTGCAGTAGCGGGAAGGGTCACGATAGCGGCGTGCATGGTCATGATTGATGAATAATCCGGCTTTATTATCAACAAATCATGTATTGCGGAAACCCCCTCATGGATACCTTGGCCGAACCGACCGGCGCCGTGCTCGACCTGACGCTGCTGCGCACTTTTCTTGAAGTCGTGGACAACGGCGGCTTTGCGCTGGCCGCCGACGTGCTGGCCCTGACGCCCTCGGCGGTCAGCGGCCATATCAAGCGCCTGGAAATGGTGGCCGGCTCCGTACTGCTCGAACGCACGACCCGCAGCTTCGAGCTCACCGCGGCCGGCGAAACGCTGTACGCCTATGCGCGCAACATCGTCGACCTGGAACGCGAAGCGCGCGCCCGCCTGAGCGGCGTGCGCTTGAAGGGGCGGCTGCGCATCGGCTCGTCGGAAGATTTTGCCGGCGCCTGGCTGGCCGAGGTGCTGCAGGCGTTTCACCGCGCCCACCCCGAGGCATCGATCGAACTGAAGGTCGGCGTCACGGCAGACCTGCTGCGCCAGCAGGCGCGCGGCAAGCTCGACGTGGTGTTCGGCAAGCAATGCGCCCGGATGCAGGACGATGGCGAACTGCTGTGGGAAGAAGAGCTGGTCTGGGCCTGGGCCGAAGACAAGCCCTGGAAGCCGGGGCCGCAGGTGCCGCTGGCGGTGTTTCCGGAACCTTGCGTGTATCGCGAGGCGGCCATCGGCGCGCTGGGCGCCGCGCGCCGCGCGTGGCTGCTCGCCTTCGAAAGCGCCAGCATGGCGGGCTGCCTGGCGGCCGCGCAGGCCGGCTTTGCCGTGGCCCCGGTGGCGCGCAGCCAGTTGCGCCAGGGGTTGCGCGCCCTGGCCCGCGAGGACGGCATGCCGGCGCTGCCCAATGCCCGCTTCTATGCTTTCCTGCGTTCGGCCGAACCGGCGGTGCAGGCGCTGGTCGCAGCGGTGCGCCAGACGGGGCAGCGCCGCCGGTTCACGCGCTAAGTTTCTCGCAGCGCGTGTTGCCCGACGAGTTTGGCCCCTGATTCCGCGCCCTTAAGTTGTCTCAATCGCCGCGATTGACACAAGCAAATGGACGCGCGGCGTGGCCATCAGCAAGATGGACCCCTATGTCTTATATAAGACCGACGCAGCCGCCGCCGGTCCGGGCATGTGAATCAAAGGAGTCATCATGGCAAATTTCCTGCTTGCATTGGTCACCGCTGAACTTTCCCTCTTTGGCGTCGACGCCGCGGCTGCGCCTGCGCCCGTTGCGGTGTCTGACGCACCGCCCGCCCAGTCTGCGCCGCGTTTCGACAGCGAACACTATCGCAGCGCGCTGGGCTGAGCCCGCACGACGGCTCGGCTGCGGCGGCATGCAGCCGCTGCGCCGGGACGTGATGGCGCCGGACCGTTGTGAAGGGCGTTTCGGCAAGCCTGTAGAAATAGGCAGGTTTCACGCAAGAACGAGCCTGTACGCTGCACCGCGCGATTCTTAATATCCCTCTCACGCTTGGGGTCGATGGGTTCCGCGTGAATCGATGGGCGCGAGCGGGTTGCCGGCGTGTTGCCGGCCGCCGCAAGTAGAGGGAGATCGCATGAGCACCGAAAAAATCTGGTTTGTGACAGGCGCGTCCAGCGGCCTGGGCCTGGCGCTGGTCAGGATGCTGCTCGACCAGGGCCACAAGGTGGCGGCCACGTCGCGGGACGTCGACGCCTTGCTCGACGCGGTGGACGCCAAGCTGGAAGGCCGCTTCCTGCCGCTGGCCGTGGACCTGGCCGACGAACGCAGCGTACGCCGTGCGGTCGACGCCGCCATTGCCGGCTTCGGCCGCATCGACGTGGTGGTCAACAACGCCGCCTACAGCCTGGCGGGACCGCTGGAATCGCTGTCGGACGGCGATCTGCGCGACAACTTCGATATCAACGTGTTCGGCGTGCTGAACGTGGTGCGCGCGGTAATGCCTCGCCTGCGGGCGCAGCGCGCGGGCCACGTGTTCAACGTGTCGTCGATCCTGGGGTTCGATGGCGGCTACGCGGGGTGGGGCGCCTACAGCGCGACCAAGTTCGCGGTCAGCGGCCTGAGCGAAGCTCTGGCCGCCGAAGCTGCGCCGCATGGCGTGCGCGTGTCGGTGGTGTATCCCGGCACCAGCGGCCCCGCAGGCGATCCGGCCAAGGCGGCGCGCGCCTTGATCCAGGCGGCCGACGCGCAGTACGCGCCGCTGCATCTGTTCCTGGGCCGCGATGCCTTTGACCAGGCGCGCGCCAAGATCCAGTCGGTGCAGCAGGAACTGGCGCGCTGGCGTGAGATGTCGGTGTCGATCGGTTTCGTGGACGAACGACGGGCAGACGAGCGGCGCGTGGACGAACGCCGCCTGGCGGCCTGATGCGCGGCGGCGCCTACCCGGCCAGGCCCTGCGCCGCCTGGTAGGCGCCCAGCACCGCCAGGCTCACCATGAAGCACAGCTTGAAGGTGCGTGCCGACAGCCTGTCGCGCAGCCATTGCCCCAGCGCCATGCCGGCCAGCGCGGGCAGCAGCATCAGCACCGACGCGCCGGCCGCGGCCGGCGTGTAGCTGCCCGTCAGCCACAGCCCCGCCGCCAGCGCCACCGTCGACACCGTGAAGGAAATGCCCATCGCCTGGATCAGGCCGTCCTTGCCCAGGTTCAGCGCCTGCAGGAACGGCACGGCGGGAATCACGAATACGCCGGTGGCCGCCGTGATCACGCCGGTGATGGCGCCCACTGCCACGCCCAGCGCGCCTTCGTGGCGCGCGGGCACCGCGGGCGGCGTGCCGAATAGCCCCCAGGCCGCGTAGGCCACCAGGGCAAGGCCCAGGCACACGCTGGCCCAGTGGCCCGAAGGCGCGCCCAGCCACAGCGCGCCGGCGATCGTGCCGACACAGACGCCCACCTGCATGCCGGCAATGCGGCGCAGCACCCGCATCAAGGTCGGCCAGGGCCGCGCCTGCCACAGGTTGGTGATCAGCGATGGCACGATCAACAGCGCCGCCGCCTGCGCGGGCGCCATCACCAGCGCCAGCAGCGCCATCGAAATGGTGGGCAGGCCCAGCCCCACCACGCCTTTCACGACGCCTGCCAGGACAAACACGGCCACCGTCGCGGCCAGCAGCGCCGGCGTGCCGCCGGCCATCCAGTCGTTCGGACTCATGCGGCCTCGCAGTGGGCGGTCAAGGCGTCGCGCGGACGGCCGAACAGCGCGTAGGCCACGTCGTCGGCGTTGTCCTGCCCTTGCCGGGCGGCGCGCAGCAGCCACTGGCGGCCTTCGCACAGGTCGGTGGGCTGGGCGCCGCCGTACAGCGCGGGGCCGCCCAGCAGCGCAATCCCCAGCATGCGCTGGGCCGGCGCATGGCCATCGCGTGCTGCGGCGCGCAGCCAGGTCAGCATGGCGGGGTAGTCGCCCTGGGTCTGGGCCTCCAGCGCCAGCGCGTATTTCTGCACCGGGGTCGCGTAGGCGGACAGCCCGGCCGGGGCTTCGGCCCGGCCTGAGGAATGCAGGGCCATAGCCGTCAGCAAGGCCAGGGGCCACAGGGCCAGCCGGTGTCGCAGGATCTGAGTTTTCATGGAAATCTCCCTTCATCGATGATGAATGGGCAGATTCTGCGCCCGGCCCGGGGCAACGCCGTATCGGGATCTTGCGTACCTGGCCTATGGAACAGCCTGAGCCAGCCGTGCTACGCTTTTTCCATGCGCTTCGACCTGACCGACCTACGCCTGTTCCTGAACGTGCAAGAGACCGGCTCCATCACGGCCGGCGCGCGGCGTTCGCACATGACCCTGGCGTCCGCCAGCGAACGCATCCGCGGCATGGAAGACACGCTGGGCGTGCCGCTGCTGCTGCGTGAACATCGCGGCGTGCAGGCCACGCCCGCCGGCCGCACGCTGGCCCACCACGCGCGGCTGGTGCTGGCGCAGATGGACCGCATGCGCGGCGAACTGGATCACTACGGCCAGGGGCTCAAGGGCCACGTGCGGGTGCTGTGCAACACCACGGCGCTCAGCGAATACCTGCCCCAGGTATTGGGTGAATTTCTCAAGGACCACCCGCGCGTGTCGGTCGACCTGGAAGAGCGCCTCAGCTACGAAATCGCCGACGCCTTGCGCGCCGGCACCTGCGATATCGGCGTGCTGGCCGACTCTACCGACCTGCATGGCTTGCAGGTGCTGCGTTTTCGGCATGACCCGCTGGCGCTGGTCGTGCCGGCCGGGCATCCGCTGGCCGAGCGCGAGAGCGTGACCCTGGCCGAGGTGGCGGACGAGGAATTCGTGGGCCTGGTGCAGGGCAGCGCCTTGCAGGAACACATCGCGCACCATGCGCGGCGCAGCGGCAAGGTGCTGTCTTACCGGGTGCGCCTGCGCAGTTTCGGCGCGGTCTGCCGGATGGTGGGCCTGGGGGTGGGCGTGGCGATCATGCCGCGGGTGGCGGCAGTGCGGCATGGCCGCGCGGCCGGCGTGCGGCGCGTGGCGCTGGTGGATGACTGGGCCGTGCGGGACCTGGTGTTGTGCGTGCGCGGAGAATTGCCGGCCTATGCGCAACAGCTGGTGGCGTACGCGCTGCGCGACGCACCCAAGTCGTAGCGCGTGTCCCGCCGGACTCAGCGCGCCGCCAGCCCCGCTTTGCGCAGATGCCCGGGTTCGAACCAAGACCCCGACGCGACCGCGCCCAGGATGATCAGGCCATACAGACACATGGCCGCCGCCGCGATGGCGAAGAACACCGTCAGCGATCCGGTGAAATGCAAGGCGGCGCCGCCCAGGCCCGCACCGATCAGCAGCCGCAGGAATCCCGCCAGCAGCGGCCACTTCAGGCGCCCCGCGCCCTGCGAGGCGAAGTACATCGAAAAGCCGAGCGCGAAAAAGCCGTACAGCGGCCCGACGATGCGCAGGTAGGCCGCACCCGCTTCCAGCATGTGGTCCTGGGCGCCGAACAGCCGCAGCCAGGCCTCGGGGAAAAATGCGGCCGCCAGGCCGATGGTCTCGGCCAGCACGAAGGCCATCGCGCCGCCGGTCAGCGCGATGCGCAGCGCGCGTTCGGGCTGGCCTGCGCCGATGTTGGACCCCACCATCGCGACCATCGGCGCGCCCAGGCCGAACGCCAGCGGAATCATCAGGTATTCCAGCCGCACCGCGATGCCGTAGCCGGCCACGGCCGCCGTGCCGGCGTAGGCGCCGATCAGCGCGGCGGTCAGCGCCACCAGGCCGTTGGTGAGCAACGGGTTCAGCGTGGCCAGCGCGCCCACGCTCAATATGCTGCGCAGCAAGGTCAGGTGCAGCCGGCTGCGCGTCAGGCGCGCGGCGTTGCGGCCGCTCAGGCAATAGCCGCCCAGCACCAGCGTGCCCACTGCGTAGTAGGTCACCAGCGCCCAGCCGCCACCCGCCACGCCCAGCGCGGGAAATGGACCCCAGCCGAAGATCAGGCAGGGCGACAGCGGCACCAGCAGCAGCGCACCGCCGCAGATCACCGCGCCCGGCACCAGCATGTTGCCGGTGCCGCGGATGACGCTGGCAAAGGCGTTCATGAGCCACATCAGCACGATGCCGCCGAAGATCACGTTGGAATACGCCAGCGCCGCCTCCAGCGCGGCGCCTTCGGCGCCCAGCGCGCGATACAGCTGCGGGCCGAACGCCAGCAGCAGCACGCAGAACACGGCGCCCAGCGCCGCATTCAGCACCACCGCGTGCAGTACCAGCTGGTCGGCCTCTTGCTGGCGGCCCGCGCCCAGGGTGCGCGCCACCGCCGCGGAAATGCCGCCGCCCATCGCGCCCTGCGACATGTTCTGCATCAGCATCAGCACCGGCACCACCAGCGCCACCCCGGCCAGCACCGGCGTGCCCAGCCGCGCGAGGAACCAGGTTTCGATCAAGCCGGTGGCCGATTGCGCCAGCATCATCAGGATGTTGGGCCAGGCCAGCCGGGCCAGCGTGGGGGCGATGGGGGCATGCAGCATCGCCTGCAGGCGCGCATTGGCGGGGCGGGGCGTGGGCGCGGCGGGGATGGCGGACATGGGGGCGGGACAGCCGTAAGGGGAGAGTCCGGAAAATTTACGTGCATATGCCAATATCTGTCAAGAATGGGCTAGACTCCAACCCGGCGCGGAAGTAGCGTAATGGACCGGGTCCGCCTGGCGCGGTTGCCACCCGCCACCCGCTCAGGTCCCTGCGTATTGCCGCCGGGGTTCCCGCCGCTTCCGATGCCGTCATTTCCGCTCAACCAGCCGTCCGAATCCGCCATGTCCGACGCCGACCCTTCCGTTTCCGCCATTCCCCAGGACCCGCTGATCTGCAACGGCGCCGCCCTGCGCAAGGCCACCCGCCGCGTCTCGCAGTTATACGACACCGTGCTGGCTCCTTGCGGCCTGAAGGTCTCGCAGCATTCGATCCTGGTGCACATCGCGCGCGCCGGCACGCCGTCCATGACCGACCTGGCGCGCGCCATGGTGCTGGACCGCTCGGCGCTGGCGCACAACCTCAAGCCGCTTGAACGCGATGGCTATGTCAGCATGGCGCGCGACGAACGCGACGGCCGCAGCCGCCGCGTCGCGCTGACCGACGCGGGCCGCGCCAAGCTGTCTGAATCCAAGCGCTTGTGGAAAGACGCGCAGCAGCGCTTCGAGGCCGCTTACGGCGCCGAGCGCGCGGCGGCGCTCCGGCATTCGCTGGCCGATATCTTCTCGGACGAGTTCGCGCTGGCGTTCAGCCGCGGCTGAGGCCGGCCCCTACAGATCCACCCGCACCTTGCCCGCCTGCACCAGCGCGGCGACGTCGCGAATTTCGGTCAACAGAGCCTGTTGCAACTGCGCCGGCGTGCCGCCCGTCGGTTGAAAGCCCTGTTCGGCCAGCTTGGCGCCCACCGCTTCGGTGCGCAGTGCGGTATTGATGCCCTGGTTCAACGAGGCGATCAGCGCATCGGGCGTGCCCGCCGCGCAATACGTGCCGAACTGGATCTGCGCCTGGAAACCGGCATAGCCGCTTTCCGCGACCGTGGGAATATCGGGATACTTCGCCAGGCGCTCGCGGCTGGTCACCGCCAGCACGCGCAGCCGTCCGCTTTTCAAGTAAGGCTCGACGGCGGCCACGGTGGCCACCACCACCTGGATCTGGCTGCCCAGCAGGTCGGTCATCATGGGGCCCGTGCCCCGGTAGGGTACGTGCAGCATGTCGATGCCGCAGGCGGCTTGCAGCAGTTCGGTGGCCAGGTGCTGGGGCGTGGCGTTGCCGGGCGAACCGAAGGTCAGGCTCTTGGGCTCGCGCCGGGCCTGGGCAACCAGCTCGGCCAGCGTCTTGGCGGGCAGGCCGCTATTGACCGCCACCATGTAGGGCGAGCGCGCGATCGGGCAGACGGGCGCCAGCTGCTTGAGCACCTCTTCGGGCGGGCGCGTGTAATAGCGCACGGATGGCACCAGGCCGGCGAACAGCAGCACGCTGCCGTCCTTCGCGCCGTTGGCGGTGTAGTCCGCGCCAAGCATGCCGCTGGCGCCCGGCTTGTTTTCCACGACCACCGAACGGTCCAGCGCGCCTTCCAGCGTGGCGGCGATGACGCGGCCCAGCACGTCGGTGCCGCCGCCCGGCGGAAACGGCACGATGACGCGCAGCGGCGCCTCCCGGGCGATGGCGTAGCGGTTCAGCGTCAGGGCGCAGGACGCGGCCGCGCCCAGGGCCAGGTGCTTCAGAAGGGTTCTGCGATGCATGGTTTGTCTCCATCGACCCGATTCCGGGGATGCCGATCGCCTCTGTCAGGCGGGCGATTCAGCGTTGTTCTGCAATAAAAAGGCGTGCAGGGCCGAGGCCACCACGGCGGGCGCTTCCACCGGAAGCATATGCCGCTGGCCGTCGACGACGCGCGCTCGGGCATCGGGCAGCGCCCGCGCCAGGCTGCGCGTCATGCGCGGGGTGGACCCCACATCTTCTTCGCCGGTCATCACCAGCACGGGGCAGGCGATGTCGGGCGCCGCGTGCGCCAGGATCGGGTCACCGTGCGCGAACAGGCGATACGCCGCCAGGAAGTCGGCGCGGTCGTTGCGGATCAGGCGTTGCCCGATGGCGGCCACCCGGTCAGGGCGTGCCGCCTGATAGGCCGGCGTGAACCAGCGCTGCAACGACACCGCCGCGGCCGCCTGCGTATCCTGCGTGGCGGCGGCCGCCAGGCGCGCCATCACCGCCTGGCTTTCGTCCGGCGTGCGCTGGAACACCGTGCTGAGCAGCACCAGCCGCGTGACGCGATGGGGCCGCGCCGCGGCATAGGCGCCGGCGATCAGGCCGCCCATGGAATACCCCAGCACGCAGGCGCTGGCCCAGCCTGCCTGGTCCAGCTCGGCATCGAGCTGCGCGACGAAGTCCTGGATGTCCGCGGGGCCGGCAATGCCGGGCGCCGCGCCATGGCCCAGCAGGTCGTAGCGCAGCACGTCGAACTCGGCTTGCAGCAGCGGCGCCAGGTCATCCCAGAGCGTGTGATCCAGCCCGACGCCATGCAGCAGCACCAGCGGCGTGCCGTGGCCGGAACGGCGGCGGGGCGCGCTCATTGCGATTGCGACGCCTGCGCCAGTTCCTGCAGATCGGAATAGCGGTTGCCGATGCGATGGTGCGGCCTGCCCGACGTGGCCGCGCCCAGGGCGATGACGATCTCATCCGGCGCGGGCGCGTCGCCGATGGTGGTCTGCACGGTCAGGTAGTGCGACCGCAGGCCTTCATCCTGCTTGTGCATCAAGGGCACCGAAATCACGCATCCGGGGCCGCCGCGCGTGTTGGTGAAGCTGAGGTAGCTGGTGCCGCCCACGGCGTCGCGGTAGGCGTTGCCAAAACGCAGCGTGTGGATCAGCGCGGAGGCGTGTTCGATCTCGCCCGACGTGCCGACCACCGCGGCCTTGCCGTAGGCCTCGATCTGGTCGGCCGAGCCCGCCTGGCGCAGGATTTCCTGCACCAGCAGTTCACCCAGCGGCGGCGCGTGTTCAAGGATCTGCGGGCGCAGGTCTTCCTGGAAGGGCAGGCCGGCCCAGGGATTGCGGATGACGGCAGCCGCCACGATCATGATCAGCGGGCGTTCGGCGGCTTTGCCGCCTTCGATGCAGGTCTTCTCGACATAACTGACGATCTTGCGTACTTGCAAAGCCATTGCGTTGCTCCAATGCGTGAGGGATAGCGATGCGCCATTGTTCAAGCCCGCGATGAATTTTGACAATCCAAATTAACTCAAGTTAATTTCGGAAAACCTGAATTCAATGCACCGCCCTTCATGACCGCGTCCCTGAAAATCCAGCACCTGCGCCAGTTCCTTCTGGCAGCCGACCACGGCAGTTTCCGGCTGGCCGCCGAAGGCACGCATCGCTCGCAGGCGGCGGTGTCGGCGGCCATGCAGGATCTCGAACAGCAACTGGGCGCGCCGTTGTTCGAAGCCGGCAAGCGGGCGCAATTGACCCCCTTGGGCCAGGCCGTGGCGCCGTTGCTGCGCGAATTGCTGGCCACCCACGACCGGGTGCTGGATGCGGCGCGGCAGTTGGGCATGGGGCACACCGGCCCGGTGTCGCTGGCCGTCATGCCATCGCTGGCGGACGAATGGCTGCCGCGCCTGCTGGAACGCTATGCGCGTAGCCACCCCGACATCCGCATCCGGGCGGTGGACGAGTCGTCGCAGGATGTGCACCGGCTGGTCCTGAACGGCGAAGTGCAGGTCGGCGTGGCCGGCCAGGTGCCGCGCACGGCCGAGGTCGCGTTCACGCCGGTGGCGCGTGACGCGTTCGGGCTGGTCTGCCGCAAGGGGCATCCCCTGGCGCGGCGGCGCGGGGCGGTGCCCTGGTCGTCGCTGGCATCCGAACGCCTGATTGGCAATGCCACGTTCGATACGCTCAGGAACCGCCAACTGGGCAGTGGCATCGATGACCCGGCCATGGTGGTGTCGAACCGCGCGTCGTTGCTGGCCAGCGTGGTCAGCGGCTTGGGCGTGACCGTGCTGCCGGTGTTGGCGCGGCCCGCCGCCGACAGCGGGCTGGCCTTCGTGCCGCTGTGCGAGCCGACGGTGGAACGCATTGTCGGCGTGCTGACCCGCAAGGAAGAAACCCTGCTGCCGTCCGTTGCTGCCATGCACGCGCTGGCGCTGCGCTCGCTGACCCAGTTCACGCGCCGCAAGGGGGCGGACCTGGTCTGACCTTATGGCATGTCCGCGGCGGGCTTGCGCGCCCAACCCAGGATGAAGACGGCGCCCAGCACGCAGGCCATGCCCCAAAGCTGGCCGGCCGACAGGCGTTCGCCCAGCAGTGCCGCGGCCAGCAGCACGGCCGACACCGGCGCGACCGCGGTGAACAGCGCGGCGTCCGACCCCGCGACCCGCGCGGCCCCGGCGTACCACAGCAGAAACCCGCCCACCGTCGGCACCAACGCGTAATAGGCGACGGCCAGCAGCGCGTCGGTCGAAACGTCAAGGGACCAGGGCATTTCCGCCAGGCTGGCCGGCACGCACACGAGCAGGCCGATGGCGCACATGATGGCCGACAGCGCCAGCGGCGGTACCGGTGTGCGCAGCCGCTTGTGCAGCAGGATGAACAGGCCCTCGCACAGCACCGCGCCCAGCACCAGCGCATTGCCGGCCACGGAGCCCGCGCCGTCCACCGCGCCGCTGCGCGTCATCAGCCACACGCCCGCGGCCGCGGCGCCGATCGCCAGCAACGTGGCCCGGCCCGGCCGTTCTCCCAGCGCCACGATGGCGACGCCGGCCGACACCAGGGGCAGGGTGCCCAGGATCACCCCGGCGTCCACGGCGGACGTGCGCTGCAGGCCGGCGATCAGCAAAGTCGTGTAGCCCACGCTGCCGGCGATGGCCTGTGCCGTCAGCAACAGCCAGTCTCGCCATTGCAGCTCAGGCAGCCGCGTGCCAGTCAGGCGCCACAGCAACGCAAAGCAGGGCAGCGCCAGGGCGAAGCGCAGGGCGGTGGCGGTAAAGGGCGGCAAGCCGGCGGCGATGACCTTGCTGGCCACCACCGTGCTGCCCACCAGCGCCATGGCCGCGGCCAGGCAGGCATAGCCTTGCAATGTTCTGTTCATGGATAGCGATTGCATTCAAGAGGAACCGCAGCGTAGGCGGCGGCGCAGGCCGCGGTCTTGAACGAAATTGCAGGGGCCGCTCTGGTCGGCGCGACGGTCTCGCCGTGCGTGGCCGGGCGTCCCCCGGACCGATGCCGCCGTCAGTGATTCAGCCCGCGACCGCCTGCGCGTAGCGCCCTGGCGACACGCCATAGGCGCGCGAGAACAGCCGGGTCATGTGGCTCTGGTCGGCAAAACCGGCCGCGGCGGCCGCATCGGCCAGCGCCGTGCCCTGGCGCAGCAGGCTGCGCGCCAGGAGCAGGCGCCGCTGCAATTGATACGCGTGCGGCGTCATGCCGGTGGCGCGGTGGAACGCGCGCAGCACCTGGAAGCGGCTCAGGCCGCTGGCGCCCGCCAGATCCGCCAGCGACAGCGCCGCGGCCGGCGCGTCGTCGATCAGGCTGACCGTATGGCGGATGGCGGCGGGCATGCCGGTGTCGGTGGCCGAGAGGGCGCGTACCCCGGTGCGCGTCAGAATCCGCAGCAGCAGGGCGTCGCAGGCCAGCGGCGAGGCGTGCGAGGTCAATTGTGCATAAAGCGCCAGCACGTCCGCGGCCAGCGCCGGGGCGTCGATGACGGGGTGTTCGAATTCAAAACCGCCGCTGCGCGGCAGGCCATCTGCCGCGTCTGCCACCACCGCCGGGTCCAGGTACAGCATCTGCCAGGCCCGTTCGCCGCCGATCGGCGCGCCATCGTGCACTTCGCCCGGATTGACCGTGATGACCTGGCCCGGACCGGCCTCGACCTGCCCGCGGCCGCTGTGCGAGACCTGCGCGCCCAGCCGCATGACGCCGATGCCGAACTGGTCATGCGTGTGCCGCGCGAAGGTGCGCCCGCTGCGCGCGGCCACGGCCTGCACGCCGGCAAGGGCGCTGCGTTGCATGACGAACTGGGCAAGGGCCATGAAGGGGTCTCGGGTGAGGGATCAGGCGCGCCCGCCGCGGCTGAAGACGTCGCGCAGCGCGGCGGCGAACAACGCATCCACGTTGCGGCGCAGCCCGTCGGCGCGGGTGAACAGCGAAATCGGCGGCAGGGTCCAGTCGAAAGAATACGGCACGATGGCCGCGCCGGCGATGCGCACCAGCTCGTCGGCGATGTCGGCCGGCAGGATGGACACGGCGCGGTCGCTGGCCACGATCATCTCGCCGATCAGCTTGGACGAATCGCTTTGCACCGACGGCGTGGGGGGCGCCAGGCCGGCGCGCAGGAAAATGTCGGCCACCTGTTCGCGGATCGGGCTGTCGGGCGTGCCCAGAATCCAGTCCAGGTCGGCCAGCATGTTCCATTCCAGCCGGGTGCGGCCCAGCCGCGCGGCCAGGCGGCGGCTGGCGATCAGGCGCGGCGGCTGGTGGTACAGCACTTCGAAATCGATCTGGCTCAGGTCCACCGACGGCGTCGCCCAGCCCACCACCACGTCCAGCGTGTGGTCGCGCAACTGGCGCAGCAGCGCCGGCCCCTGGCCTTCATGGATGGTGGCGGTGATGCCGCGCCCCTGCGGCACGGTGCGGGCAATGGCGGCCGACAGCATCTGCCCCGACACGAACGGAATCACGCCGATGTGAAGGTGGGCGGCATGGCCGGCGGCCACGGCTTCCATTTCCTGCACCAGGTGGCCCAGGTCGTGCACCAGGGCGCGGGCACGGGCGAGCACCACCGCACCCAGCGGCGTGGGGGTCATGCCGCGCACCGAGCGTTCGAACAGCGGCACGTCGAACATGCTTTCCAGTTCGGCCAGGGCATTGGTCACAGCCGGCTGGCTGGTGGCCATGTGCTCGGCCACCCGGGTCAGGGACCCATGCTGCTCGATTTGTAGCAGCAGCATCAGGTGCCGCATCTTCAGCCGCGAGGTCAGTTTGCGGATAACCTCGTCCGGGGAAAACGGCGTCATAGACAAGCCATAATTAAAAGGTGATGTGACAATATTAAATCTGAATGATCGCCTTATGTCTTCGGCCCTAGAATTTTCCCTATTCAAGACTAGGAGGCGCCGCCCCATGAATTCGCAATCCGACCGCCAGGCCGCTCTGGACTATCACGAGTTTCCCACCCCGGGAAAGATCTCTGTCGTGGCGTCCAAGCCGCTGACCAACCAGCGTGACCTGGCCCTGGCGTATTCGCCGGGCGTAGCGGCGGCCTGCGAGGAAATCGTGGCGGATCCGGCCAATGTGTTCCGTTACACCGGCCGCGGCAACCTGGTGGGCGTGATCACCAACGGCACCGCGGTGCTGGGCCTGGGCAACATCGGCGCGCTGGCTTCCAAGCCGGTCATGGAAGGCAAGGCGGTGCTGTTCAAGAAGTTTGCCGGCCTGGACGTGTTCGACATCGAAATCAACGAAACCGACCCGGACAAGCTGGTCGAGATCATTGCCGGCCTGGAAGCCACCTTCGGCGGCATCAACCTTGAAGACATCAAGGCGCCGGAATGCTTCACGGTCGAGCGCAAGCTGCGCGAGCGCATGAAGATCCCCGTCTTCCACGACGACCAGCACGGCACCGCCATCACGGTCTCGGCCGCGTTCATCAACGGCCTGAAGGTCGTGGGCAAGAAGATCGACCAGGTCAAGGTCGTGACCTCCGGCGCGGGCGCTGCCGCCCTGGCCTGCCTGGACCTGATGGTGGACCTGGGACTGCCGCTGGAAAACATCTGGGTGACCGACATCGAAGGCGTGGTCTATGAAGGCCGCACCACGCTGATGGACCCGGACAAGGCGCGCTTTGCGCAAAAGACCGACGCCCGCAAGCTGGCCGAGGTGATCGACGGCGCAGACGTGTTCCTGGGCCTGTCGGCCGGCGGCGTGCTCAAGCCGGAAATGGTCGCGGCCATGGGCCCGCGTCCGCTGATCCTGGCGTTGGCCAACCCCACGCCGGAAATCCTGCCGGAAGTGGCGCACGGCGTGCGTGACGACGTGGTCATGGCGACGGGCCGTTCGGACTACCCGAACCAGGTCAACAACGTGCTGTGCTTCCCGTACATCTTCCGCGGCGCGCTGGACGTGGGCGCCACCACCATCACCCGCGAAATGGAAATGGCGGCGGTTCACGCCATTGCCCAGCTCGCCGAAGAAGAGCAGAACGAAGTCGTGGCCGCCGCCTACGGCACCTATGACATCTCGTTCGGCCCCGAATACCTGATTCCCAAGCCGTTCGATCCGCGCCTGATCGTGCGCATTGCCCCCGCGGTGGCCAAGGCTGCGATGGACGGCGGCGTGGCCACGCGTCCGCTGGCCGACCTGGAAGCCTACGAAGAACAGCTGCAGCAGTTCGTGTACCACTCGGGCGCATTCATGAAGCCGCTGTTCTCGGCGGCCAAGCGCATCGTGCGTGGCGGCGGTAAATCGCGCATCGTCTTCACCGAAGGCGAAGACGAACGCGTGCTGCGCGCCGTGCAGGTCATCGTCGACGAAGGCCTGGCCCGTCCGATCCTGGTGGGCCGCCCCGCCGTGCTGCTGTCGCGCATCGAGAAGTTCGGCCTGCGCCTGCGCCTGGGCGAAGACGTCGAAGTCACCAACCCCGAATACGACGAGCGCTTCCATCAGTACTGGACGACGTACTGGGAACTGATGTGCCGCCGCGGCATCACCAAGGAAATGGCGCGCGTGGAAATGCGCCGCCGCCTGACGCTGATCGGCGCGATGATGGTGCACCTGGGCGATGCCGACGGCATGGTCTGCGGCACGGTCGGCGCGTATCACGACCACCTGCGTTTCGTGGACGAAGTGATCGGCCGCCGCCCCGGCGCCAACGTCTACGCCGCCATGAACATCCTGCTGCTCAACGAGCGCACGGTGGTGCTGGTGGATACGCATGTGAACGACGAACCCTCGGCCGAGCAGATCGCCGAGTTCACCATCGCCGCCGCCCGCGAAATGAGCCGCATGTTCCTGGCGCCCAAGGTCGCGTTGCTGTCGCGGTCCAACTTCGGGTCGGGCAGCTCGGCGTCGGGCGCCAAGATGCGCCGCGCGCTGGAACTGGTGCGCGAGGCCGCGCCCGAACTGGAAATCGACGGCGAAATGCACGGCGATTGCGCGCTGGACGAAGCGCTGCGCCTGCGCATCCTGCCGTCGTCCACGCTCAAGGGCGAAGCCAACCTGTTGGTGTGCCCGAACGTGGACGCGGGCAACATCGCCTACAACCTGCTCAAGACGGCAGCTGGCGGCAACGTGGCAGTCGGCCCGATCCTGCTGGGCGCCAACGCACCGGTGCACATCCTGACTTCCAGCTCGACCGTGCGCCGCATCATCAACATGACGGCCATGACGGTGCTGGACGCCAACCGCGTCGAAGGCTGATCCGGCGCGCCTTGTCCTGCGGGGCAAGGCGCTAGCGGGCGCAAACGCCCGTCAGCCGCCGCATGAATGAAAACGCCCGCCTCATCCGTAGATGAGGCGGGCGTTGTTTTTTGGGCGGCCGGCCAGGCCGCGCCGCATCAGTTCGAGCTGGCCTTCCAGGTGCCGTCCGGCTGCTTGCAGAACCAGAACTTCCAGGTCTCGGTCGTCTTGGCGCGGGCGAAATCGCCTTCCAGCAGGCGGCAGGTGCGATCGCCTGACATCGTGCTGGTCTGCAGCGGGGTGATCTTGGCGGTGATGGGGGCCTGCTTGCCCTTGGGCGTGCTGGACCACTGGGTGCTCTGGCCATCGGCCGCGTTGTTCAACGCGTCGGCCACCGCCTTGTGGAAGACGGGTTGGTCGGCCTTGGGGATTTCGGTGATCAGCGCGTGGTTCAGCATCACGGCGGGCGCTGCCAGAGCGACGCTGGACGCGCCGCAGGCGAGCAGGCCGATAGCGATCAGGTGGGTGGTTTTCAAAGCGGACTCCCTCGTTGTTATAGGCAGGAGGCTGCGTGCGCAGCCCATCGGCGTTCACCTGCGATGGTAAGCCAAGCTGCCGGCTCTTGTCTTGAGCCGCGCGCGCCTGCCCTGATGTGGCGCAGAACAGGCAAAAAAAGCCGCCTGGAGAGGCGGCCAAGGTACAACAAGGGGAGGGGTAAATCGGTCAAGGCGGGCGGCCGCGCATCGGCGGCCGCGGCGCGGCTCAGTTGCCGCGGTGGTACGCGCCCGAGAACGGCAGGTCGTTGGGTTCGACGTTGGACACCTGGCCAGCGGCGCGGGCAGCGGCCAGTTCGGCTTGCACTTGCTCGCGGGTCACGCCAGACTGGGGGGCGCCATACACACCTTGGAACGGCATGTCGTTGGGTTCGACGTTGGACACCTGGCCGGCGGCCTTGGCGGCAGCCAGTTCGGCTTGCACCTGGGCGCGGGTCGGGCCTTCGTACGGGGTGCCATAGACGCCCTGGAAGGGCACGTTGTTCGGTTCGATGTTCTGCGACGCGTAGGCGCCGGCGCTCAGGGCGGCCAAGGACATCAATAGGGCGGTGGCAAGGGTCTTTTTCATGGTGAATCTCCGATTTCAAAAGCCGGGGAGCGAATCAGGCGGCCTATCCGTCGTGCTTCGTTGTTGTTTCCCGATGACTGAATGGTGCGCCGATTCTTCCTAGGGATAAACCCGTATATCGGTAAAAGATTTTTCCATTAATGGAAAGTTATTGATGATTTTTGTAATTAGTCTCCATTAATGGCATCGATAGCTCCCTTACCCTCACAGGATGCGCATGGAAAAGCTGGACCTCTCGGGGGTAAAAGCAACGTTGCTGATCACCCTGTACGCCAAGGCCCAGGAAAGCCGCCTGGCGGATTCCCTGTTGCGCGACCACTACGCGGCGGACGCGGTGGCGCGCATCGACCACGACTTTTCGACGCTGCATCTGCGCGACGATGAAATGATCGGCCTGGCCATGCGGGCCCATGCGCTGGATGGCTGGACCCGCGAATTCATCGACGCGCACCGCGAAGCCACCGTGCTGCACCTGGGCTGCGGGCTGGATACCCGGCTGTTCCGGGTGGACCCGCCGCCCGAAGTGGCCTGGTTCGAAGTGGACTATCCCGAGGTCATCGCCCTACGCCGCAAGCTGTATCCCGACCGCGCCGATTGCCGCCTGATCGCGTCGTCGGTGACGGATCTGGCCTGGCTGGCGCAGGTGCCCGCGGGCCGGCCGACGCTGGTGGTGGCCGAGGGTCTGTTCCTGTATCTGCCCGAAGCCTCGCTACTGGCGCTGCTGCGCACCGTCACGACCCAGTTTCCGACGGGCGAGGTGATCTTCGATGCCTATAGCGACCTGGGCCTGGCGCTGGTGGCGCGCAACCGCATGATCCGCGCGACCGGGGCGACCACGCGCTGGAGCCTGAACCATTCGCAGGACCTGGAGGCGCAGGTGCCGGGTCTGAAGCTGCGCACCGAGCAGATGGTGCAGGAAGGGCGCAGCCCGGCCCAGGTAGCGCGTTATACGCTGCTGTCGCGGGTGCTGATCGGGTGGATGCGGCGGCTGGCGCCGTTGCGGCGCGTGGGGCGGCTGCTGCGATACCGCTTTTAGGAGGTGAATCCCGACACGGCGGTGGGCGCGACGCCGTTGCAGTCAGCGGACCCTGGGCAACTTGTGGCGCCGGCCCTGGTCAGTAATGGGGCGGCAGTTCGTCGCGCAGGCTGCGAAACGGCGCCGCGCCTTCGGGCGCTTGCTGGCGCAGGTCGGCCACCTCGCGCTGCAGCCGGTCGATCTGCTGCTGTTGGCGCACGATGATCTGGTTGAGCTGTTCGAGCAGGTCGTCGGCGAAACTGGCCTTGACCTCCAGGTCGAGCAGCCGGCGTTCGATGTCTTGCGAATTTTCCATGCCAGTATTAGAACCCATTCCCCGCGCCCCAGGAGCCTCGAGTGACCGATCACCCCCGCCGCCGCGCCCCGCTGTCCCGCCCGATTCTGCACAGCCTGCTCGGCATGGCGCCGGCCATGGCGGCCGTGGCGCAGTCGCAGGCGCCCGAGACGGCGCCGGTGGTGGTGACCGGCACGCGGCTGGGCGTGTCCGTGCTGGAGACGCCCGCGTCGGTGGATGTGGTCGAGGGCAGCGCGATGCGCCGCGGCCAGCCCGGCATCAATCTGTCGGAAGGACTGGGCGGGGTGCCGGGCCTGCAGGTGCAGAACCGCCAGAACTACGCGCAGGACCTGCAGATTTCCAGCCGCGGCTTCGGGGCGCGGTCGACCTTCGGGGTGCGCGGGGTGCGGCTGTATGTGGACGGCATTCCGGCCACGATGCCGGACGGGCAGGGGCAGACCTCGAACATCGACATCGGCTCGCTGGATCGGGTGGAAGTGCTGCGCGGGCCGTTTTCGGCGCTGTACGGCAATTCGTCGGGCGGCGTGATCCTGGCCTATACCGAGGATGGCGCCGCGCCGCCGTCGGTGTCGGCCTCGGGATGGGGCGGCAGTTTCGGCACCTGGCGCTATGGCGCCAAGGCGTCGGGCGCAGAAGGCGCGGTGGACTATGTGCTGGACCTGTCGCGCATGACCACGGACGGCTTTCGCGACCGCAGCGCGGCGCGCAAGAACCTGGGCAACGCCAAGCTGGGCGTGCAGCTCGATGATGCCAGCCGCCTCACCCTCGTGGCCAACAGCGTCGACCTCAAGGCGCAGGATCCGCTGGGACTGACCTATGCGCAGTTCCAGGACGATCCGCGCAGCGCCGACCTGGCCTCGCAGTACGACACCCGCAAGACCGTGCGCCAGACGCAGGGCGGCCTGGTCTACGAGCGCCATGTCGACGGCGCCAATACGCTGCGCGTGATGCTGTATTACGGCCAGCGCGACACCACGCAGTTCCAGGCGATTCCGCCTGCGGCCCAGGCCGCGCCGACGCAGGCAGGCGGCGTCATCGACCTGACGCGGCGCTACGGCGGCGCAGACCTGCGCTGGACGTCCGAACTGGAAATGGCCGGGCGGCCGCTGACGCTGATCGGCGGCTTTGCCTACGACACGATGCGCGAGACCCGCCGCGGCTACCAGAACTTCACCGGCACGGGCAGCAGCCAGCAATTGGGCGTGCAGGGCGCGCTGCGGCGCGACGAGACCAACACCGTCTACAACGCCGATCCCTACGTGCAGGCCTCGTGGCGCGTGGCGCCGCAATGGACACTGGACGCGGGCCTGCGCTACAGCACGGTGGATTTCGATTCGCGCGATCACTACATCGTGCCCGGCAACGGCGACGACAGCGGCAGCGCACGCTACCGCCGCGCCTTGCCGGTGGCGGCCATCGGTTATGAACCTGCGGCGGGCACGCGCCTGTATGCGTCATATGGGCGCGGCTTCGAGACGCCGACGCTGAACGAAATCTCGTACCGGCCCGGCGGCCTGCCGGGCTTGAACTTCGGCCTGGCGCCGGCGTGGAGCACCCACGTGGAAGCCGGCGTGAAGGCCCGCGTGGGCGACGGCCTGCTCACGGCCGCGGTGTTCCAGGTATCGACGGACGACGAGATCGTCTCGGCCGGCAGCAGCGGTGGACGCACCACCTTCCGCAACGCAGGCCGCACCCGCCGCGACGGCCTGGAACTGGGCTGGTCGACGCGCTTTGCCGGCCAATGGCGCGCGCAGCTGGCCTACACGTGGCTGGATGCGCGGTATCGCGACGACGCGGGCGGCGGCATTCGCGCCGGCAACCGCATCCCGGGCATCGCGCGGCAATCGGCCTTTGCGTCGCTGGGCTGGGCGCCGCCGCAGGGCTGGCAGGCCGCCATCGAAGGGCGTTATCTCAGCCAGCTGTACGCGGACGACGCCAACGACGCGGCGGCGCCCGGGTACGCCGTGGCCGCGCTCTCGGCCGGGTACATCAAGCAGATCGGCGCCTGGGAGTTGAGCGCCTACGCGCGGGTCGACAACCTGTTCGATCGCCACTACGCGGGCTCGGTCATCGTCAACGAAAGCAACGGCCGCTATTACGAACCGGCGCCGGGACGCAGCGTGGGGATGGGGTTGGGGGCGACCTATCGCTATTGAGGGGGGCGGTCTCCGCCATCGCCGTAGCAGAAATCATGGTCTTCACAGGCCGCGCAGCCTGGCGCCGCGGCGGCCGGCAGGCCGGCGTGTTCGCAGGCGGAATAGGCCAGGAATTTCTTCCAGCGCAGGTTGCGGGTGTTGCGCGCCACCAGGCCGGGGTAGTGGCGGGTCAGCAGCGCCGTGACGTCTTCGCGGCCGGTCAGGCCCAGGTCGCGCCACAGGTGGTCGGGGCGCAGGCAGGCGTGCGCGAGCACGCTGGTGACCCATGCGGTCGTGGCGCACTGCGGCGCGCCATAGGCGTTCAGCAGCACGCGCAGCAGCAGGGTGAAGCCCGGCTGGGGGTCGGCCAGGCCTTGTGCGCGGTACGCGGCCAGCCGGGCCGGCAGGTCGAACAGCGCCGGGTCGTGGCTGTCGCGCGCGCCGGGGAACCTCTGCGCCAGCACGTCGTCCAGTTCATCGGGTGCCAGGCCGCTGCGGGCCAGGTCGCCGTGCGCCAGGCTCTTGCCGATCACGGTCGCGAAAAAGGCGGCGTCGGGATCGTCGGGGGCCGCCAGGCGCAGCAGGCGACAGGCCGGCGCGGCGGGGTCTTGGACGGGAGCGGAGGCGGTCAACACGGCTGGCATGGCGAAGGGGGGGCTCGATGAATTACTTCAAGTGTTAATCAAAGCGATATAAGCTCAAATATATAACGAACGCGCCGCGCATTCGCCTTGTCTGCCGTCAAGCGCCGCCTGGGTCCGCCGTGGTCGGACGGGGCGAGCCAGGGCGGTATCATCGGCCCGCCTTCCACTTCCAGGCCCTTTCCGGATGCTCCCAGCCTTGCCGCCCGTGTTTCCCCGCCGTCTTGGCGCCGCTTTACTGACGTTGGCCGGCCTGTTTGCCGTTGCCGCGCCGCCGCCGGCTGCGGCCTACGACATCGGCGCCGTGATCGACGCGGTGCGCCTGTCGCGCTATCCGCTGCGCGAACCCGAACGCCGCGCCTGGGGTACCGAGAATGCCAAGGACGCGCTGCTGGTCGGGCAGATGGAAAACCGGCTGTACCTGTACCGCTACGTCCGGGGCGCGCAAGCCGGCGCGGCGGCGGAACTGGCCTTTCGGTCGCGGCCGCTGGTGATCGATCCGGCCGGCTGGAATGTCTCGCGGCAAGAGACCGTCAGCGTGGCGGCGCCGCGCGAGGGGCAGTCGTTCTACTGGGTGGCCTATACCTATAACGACGCCGACGGCAGCCAGGCCAATGGCTTTCTGGTGGATGCGACCGGCGCGGCGGTGACGGTGCATGCGGATGCCGCCCGCGTGGTGGCGACGGCCGACCGCCCCTGGGACGACGCGCGGCGCGCGGCGGCGCTGGCCACGCTCAAGCCCGCGTTGGTGGCGTATCCCAGCCCGCTCAAGGCATTTCCCGCGGACGTTCGTTACGAATACCAGGCGCCGGTCGATGGGGCTGCCACCTTCCGCAAGCTGCACCAGGTGGCGTTCGCCATTCCCCGCAGCAAGGCCGCCGAGTTCAACCGGGCGCTGGCGGACCTGCGCCGCTTCGTGCTGGAAACGGACTATCGCGAGATCGATCCAGCTGGCCAGGACCCCGAGGCCCTGGCCGCCTTGAACGACTACGGTTTCTGGCTGGCCGAGGCCGGCAACCCGGCCGAGGCCGACGCGGTGCTGGGCGAGGTGCTGCGGCGCGACCCGGCGCGCACGCCCGCCTACCTGAACCGCGCCGATGCACGCCTGAAGCTGCGCGACCAGCGGCGCGATCAGCGCAGCTATTTCGAAACCTTGGCGCAGGAAGACTACCGCCTGTATTGCACGCGCCGCCTGGCCGCGGGCGAGCCGATTCCGGCCAAGGTGGCCGAGCGTATCGGCGCGGCGCTGGGCGCCAAGGCGCTGGATGCGGCGGTGTGCCGGCCCCGGCTGGCGATTTTCCAGGCGATCCGGGCGGGCGACCTGGACGCCGTGCGCGCGGAACTGGCGCGCGGGCAGGACCCCGACGGCGTCAACGAAAACGGCGTGTCGGCGCTGAATGCGGCCACGTCGGCCAAGCAGATCGAGATGGTGCGCGCGCTGCTGGCAGCGGGCGCACGGGTCGACGCCCCCACGCGCGGCGCGCCGCTCGTGTCCAGCGCCTTGCCGGATGGCCGCGATACCCGCCCGCTGGCCGAACGCTATGCGCTGGCCGACGTGCTGGTGGCGGCGGGCGCGTCGCTCGAAGCTCCCGATTCCAACGGCACGCCGCTGCTGCTGCGCCGGGTGGCGTATTCGGCCGAGGACAAGGACACGCTGGACTACCTGCTGGCCAAGGGCGCCAACCCCAACGGCCGCGACAAGAGCGGACGCACGGTGCTGCACGCGGCCATGGGCAGCCCGGCCAGGTTCTGGTTTGCCGAGAAGCTCCTGGCCAAGGGCGCCGACATCAACGCGGCCTATATCCGCATGTACTACGGCAGCCAGGCCATGTGGGAAACCCCGCTGCTGGAGGCGCTGCGCGAAGCGCCCGTCGAAGACCTGAAGCCGCAGTCCGCCTACGTCCCGTCCGAGCGCGTGGCGTTTGCGCTGGCGCAAGGCGCGGACCCGGCGGTGGGCGGCTACGGGCCCAAGGATGGCCAGGTGCGCGCCGGCCTGGACGAGGCGTTCAGCCTGGCGGCGCGGCTGTTGTCGCCTGAACTGGTCGACCAGCTGGCGCAGGCCGCCGCCGGCAAGCCGCATGCCCCCATGACGATGGCGCCGATGTCCAGTCTGCTGCGGCAGTGGAACGAGGTGGAACTGCGGGCCGACGCGAAACAGAACAGCGCCGAATGGAACGGCCAGCGCGCCCGGCTGCGCGCCACCGCCGACCGCCTGCTGGCGGCAGGCGTGCCGTTGGCGTATGTGGCCAACGCGACGGGCACCGTGAACAACCAGATCGCGCCGCTGTCGCTGCCGTGGCTGCCGGATGACCTGTATCAGGCCTGGCTGGCGGCCGGGGCAAATCCGTCGGACCGCAGCGACGGGTCCCTGCGCCTGCGCGGCGTTTCTGACCCCGGCGCGCTGCCGCTGGTGATCATGCTGCAGCAGGGCAACGAGGCCAAGGTGCGCATGCTGCTCGAGCACGATGCCGCCTTGTACGCCACGCCGGCGCGTTGCGGCATGGCGGTGGCGGACATGCTGGCCTGGCAGGGCAGCGATGGCGGCCCCTTGTCGCCGTCGGCGGCGCGGGCGATGAAACAGGTGCTGGACGGCGCCGCCAACGCGCCTGCCTGCGATCTGGACCAGGGCGCGCGGGTGCAGCCGTATGTCGGCATGACCGCGCGGCAATTGGCGGACAGGCTGGGCATCACGCTCGTGGTGAAGGCGCCGGGCCAATAAGCCAGGCGCATCCCGCAAAAAAAACAGGCGCCGCAAGGCGCCTGTTTTGTCGTCAGCGAGTGACGGGTCTTACATGGCGTGGCCCATGTTGACGTTCATGTTGTACAGCACCCAGGCCGAACCGCCGACGATGATGGCGATGATCAGCACGGTGAAGACAAACGTGGCCAGGTTGTCGCGGGCCGATTTCGAAGCGCCCATGTGCAGGAAGTACACCAGCTGAACCAGCAGCTGGAGCACGCACAGCGCCACCACGCCGATGATCGTGATGGTGTGGGACAGCGCGCCGCTCATCACCAGGCCGAACGAGCCGAAGGTGAGCAGAAGCGAGAGCACGAAACCGATGATGTAGGACTTCAGGCTGCCGTGGTCGGCGGCGTGATCGTCGTGGCCGTGTGCGGCCGCAGCGGAGTGCGACATCAGAGGGCTCCCAGAAGATAGACGAAGGTGAAGACGCAGATCCAGACGATGTCCAGGAAGTGCCAGAACAGGCTCAGGCACGCCAGACGACGCTTGTTGATCGAGTCCAGGCCATGGCGGCGGATCATGTCGATGAGGATGACGATCCAGATCAGGCCGAACGTGACGTGCAGGCCGTGCGTACCGATCAGCGTGAAGAACGCCGACAGGTAGGCGCTGCGGCCGGGGCCCGCGCCTTCGGTGATCAGGTGATGGAATTCATAGACTTCCATCGCGATGAAGCCCGCGCCGAACAGGAACGTGACCATCAACCAGCCGATTGCGCGGCTCTTGTTGTTGGCGTGCACGTTCAGGTTGGCCATGCCGAAGGTGAAGCTGGAAAAGAGCAGCAACAGGGTTTCGACCAGCACGAACTTCAGGTCGAACAGTTCCTTGCCCGTCGGGCCGCCCGCGGTGGCGTTGGACAACACCGCGAACGTGGCGAACAGCACCGAAAAGATCAGCAAGTCGCTCATGAGGTAGACCCAGAAACCGAAAACGGTCTTGGATCCATCGTCATGGTGCGCGTGATCGTCGTGACCCGCGTGGGGGTGAGTGGCTACGGCTTGAATCATGGCTCAGGCGGCCTTCTGCATTTTTTCAAAGTGGGCGTTCTCGATCCGCTCGACTTCAGCGGCCGGGACCCAGTAATCGACGTCGCGGTCGTAGGCGCGGACGATGAACGAACCGATCATGCCGACGAAACCAACGATGGCGAGCCACCAGATGTGCCAGATCAAGGCAAAGCACATGACCAGGCCGAAGGCGCCGATGTACACGCCGGCACCGGTGTTCTTGGGCATGTGGATGTCTTCGTACTTGGCCGGGCGCTTGTAGGCCTTGCCGTTCTGCTTGTCTTCCCAGAACTGGTCCAGTTCATCGACGTGAGGAACGTGGGCGAAGTTGTAGAAGGGAGCAGGCGAAGAGATCGACCATTCCAGCGTACGGCCATCCCAGGGATCGCCGGTGACGTCCTGGTTCTGCTTGCGCTGGCGAACCGAGACGAACACTTGCTGCAGCAGGAACCAGATGCCCAGCATGATCAGCGCGGCGCCAGCCAGCGCGACCAGCAGGTAGGGCTGCCATTCGGGGTTGTCGTAGTGGTTCAGGCGACGCGTCATGCCCTTGAAGCCCAGGATGTACAGGGGCATGAAGGCCATGAAGAAACCGACGAACCAGCAGTAGAACGAGTAACGGCCCAGGCGCTCGTTCAGCGTGAAGCCGAACGCCTTCGGGAACCAGTAGGTCATGCCGGCGATGCAACCGAACACCACGCCACCGATGATGGTGTTGTGGAAGTGGGCGATCAGGAACAGGCTGTTGTGCAGCACGAACGACACGCCGGGGATGGCCAGCATCACGCCGGTCATGCCGCCGATGACGAACACGATCATGAAGCCCAGCGTCCACAGCACCGGCGTGGTGATGCGCAGGCGGCCGCGGTAGATGGTGAACAGCCAGTTGAAGATCTTGGCCCCGGTCGGGATCGAGATGATCATTGTGGCAATGCCGAAGAACGCGTTGACGTTGGCCCCCGCACCCATGGTGAAGAAGTGGTGCAGCCAGACCAGGAACGACAGCACGCCGATGGCGGCCGTGGCGTAGACCATGGACTTGTAGCCGAACAGGGTCTTGCGGGCGAACGTGGCAACCACTTCGGAATACACGCCGAAGGCGGGCAGCACCAGGATGTAGACCTCGGGGTGGCCCCAGATCCAGATCAGGTTCACGTACATCATGACGTTGCCGCCCATGTCGTTCGTGAAGAAGTGCGTACCCAGGTAGCGGTCGGCGGTCAAGAGCGCCAGGGTGGCGGCCAGCACGGGGAAGGCGGCCACGATCAGCACGTTGGTGACCAGCGAGGTCCAGGTGAAGATCGGCATCTTCATCAGGCTCATGCCCGGCGCGCGCATGCGCAGGATGGTCACGATGAAGTTGATGCCGCTAAGCGTTGTGCCCAGCCCTGATATCTGCAGCGCCCAGATGTAGTAGTCCACCCCGACGCTTGGGCTGTAGTCCAGCCCCGACAGCGGCGGATAGGCGAGCCAGCCGGTCGCGGCGAATTCGCCCACGAACAGCGAGATCATCATCAGCGCGACGCCGGCGCCGAACAGCCAGAAGCTCAGCGAGTTCAGGAACGGGTAGGCCACGTCGCGGGCGCCGATCTGCAGCGGCACCACGATGTTCATCAGCCCGGTGATGAAGGGCATCGCCATGAAGAAAATCATGATGACGCCGTGGGCGGTGAAGATCTGGTCGTAGTGGTGCGGCGGCAGGAAGCCGGCGGAGTCGGCCGAGGCGACGGCCAACTGGGTACGCATCATGATGGCGTCGGCAAAGCCGCGCAGCAGCATGATCAGGGCGACGATGATGTACATCACGCCGATGCGCTTGTGGTCGACCGAGGTCAGCCATTCCGTCCAGAGGTACTTCCACTTGCGGAAGTAGGTGAGGGCGCCGAAGACCGCTAGGCCTCCCAGGCACACGGCGGCCAGCGTAACCATGACGATAGGTTCATGGTACGGAATGGCCTCGAGGGTGAGTTTCCCGAGCATTGTTAGTTGATTCCTGCGATCAGATTATTCGACGTGGGGGTGCACGTGGCGGAGTCCACGCCGGCCATCTTGGACATGGTGCTGCCCAGGATGAACTCGAACATCGACGGCGGCACCGAGGCGTACTTGACGACCGGATTGCGCTCGCTGCGCTTGGTCAGTTCCTGGTAGGCCTCGGGGGTCAGCGTCGTGGCCGATGCCTTGGCTTCCTTGACCCAGTTGTCGAATCCTTCCTGCGACGTGGCGATGGCCTTGAAGCGCATGCCGGAGAAGCCGGCGCCGCTGTAGTTGGCCGAAATGCCGGCGTAGGTGCCGGGTTCGCGCGCGTTCAGGTGCAGCTTGGTTTCCATGCCCGCCATCGAATAGATCTGGCTGCCGAGCTGGGGAATGAAGAACGAGTTCATGACCGACGCCGAGGTGATCCGGAAATTGACCGGCACGTCCACGGGGAACGCGATCTCGTTGACGGTGGCGATGTCGTACTCGGGGTAGATGAACAGCCACTTCCAATCCAGCGAAACCACCTCGATGGTCACCGGCTTGTGCTCGGACACGAGCGGCTTGTAGGGGTCCAGCGCATGGGTGGAGCGCCAGGTGATCACCGCGAGAATCGCCACGATGATACAAGGCACGGTCCAGACCACGATTTCGATGGCCGTGGAGTGGGCCCACTTGGGCTGGTAGTCAGCTTTGGTGTTGGACGCGCGGTACTTCCAGGCGAAGGACACAATCATGAAGAGGACCGGAATCACGACCAGGAGCATGAGCCCCGTCGCCGTGAACAGCAGGGTCCGTTCCTGCATGCCGATGTCTCCCTTGGGGGAGAGGATTTCCATGTTGCAGCCGCCAAGCAGCATGACCGCGCCGACGCCGAAAATGCGCGTAAGGGTCGCAAGGAGGGGGTGTTTCACGTACAGCCTTGGATGGAGGGTGGGAAATGCTGCGGAGCAGCAGACTGGAATGCTGCTAGGCAGCAACGTCCATCCTATCGGCTTGATCTGGGTCAAGGCTGCGACGAAAGGTCGCATTGCCTGGCCGGCATTTGCCCCCAAGACCCTGGGTTAGGGGTTTTCCCTGGCGGGACAAGGGCTTGCGGCGGAGGGTGGGGGTGCGACGATATGTCGCACCTGCACAATGATGGATTGTTGCGATGTGTCGTATCCGCGCCAATCAGTCGACCAGGACCTCGCGTTCCGGCCCCGGTTTCTTTGCCAGCTTGCGCTGGAGCGAACGCCGGTGCATGCCCAACAGGCGGGCCGCGGCCGACACGTTGCCGCCGGTCTCGTGCAGCGCCTGGTGTATGTGTTCCCATTCTAGGCGGTGCAAAGGCGTCATGGTGCTTTCGATCGTAACCGTATCCGCCTTCACCAGGCCCAGGGTGCGCAGGATCATCGGCGCGGTGGCGGGCTTGGGCAGGTAGTCGTCGGCGCCGCGCTTGATGGCCTCGACCGCGGTGGCCACGCTGGCGTAGCCGGTGACCAGCAGGATGCGCATGTCGGCGCGCAGGGCGCGAAGGGGACGGATCAGGGTCAGGCCCGAGTCCTCGCCCAGGCGCAGGTCGACCAGGGCGAAGGCGGGGCGGATTTCCTCGGCCACGCGCAGGGCCTCGGCGATGCCGGTGGCGGTTCGGGTTTCCAGGCCGCGGCGCGACAGGCTGCGCTGCAAGGTGCGCACATACAGCTCGTCATCGTCGATCAAGAGGCCAAGATCGGTCGGATTCAACATGTCAGGTCCCGGGGCTGCCCAGGGGCAGGTAAAAGCGGATGCGGGTGCCGCCGCCGTCGGCGGCCGTCATGGTCATTTCGCCGCCCAGTTGCTCGACGGTGGCGTGCGACAGGGCCAGGCCCACGCCCAGCCCTCCCGGCTTGCCGCTGTTGAACAGGCTGGTGGCCGGCAGCAGCGTCTGGTCGGGGTCGAAGCCGCGGCCGTAGTCGCGCACTTCGCCCCGCAGGGCGCCGTAGCCGTATTCCAGGTGCAGGTCCACGCGCGGCTCGTCGGCGGCTTCGCCGGCATCGGCCGCGTTGTTCAGCAAGGCCTGCAGCAGGTGGGCGATGGCCGGGTCGACCCGCAGGCTGGTCGGCAGGGCGCCCGAGCGTTGCAGGTTGATGGTCGGCCGGATCAGCCGCCATTGCCCCACCACGCGCACCAGGTCCACCGCAGTTGGGACCGCCAGATTGCGGATGCGTTCCCGGCACAGGGCCAGCAGCTGGCTGAGGGTGGCGACGTCGTCCTTCAGGTCGGGGTCCTTGACCTCGGCGGCGATTTCGTCGGCCAGCAGGGTCATGGTGGCCAGCGGGGTGTTCAGTTCGTGCGCCATCGCCGCGGCGTGGGTGGCCAGGGCCACGATGCCCTCGTTGCGGGTGAAGCGTTCGCGCAGGCGGGCCAGTTCGCGTTCGCGGGCCCGCAGGTCGGACGCCAGGCGGGTCGAGAACACCAGCACCACCACCACGGAAATCAGGAAATTGGCCGACAGCCCCCACAGCAGCAGGGTGTGGGTGTTGACGTCGCCGCGCAGCGGCTGGCCGAAGATGGCGGCGGCCGCGTAGCCGGAAATGCCGGCCAGCGCGGCGGCCAGCGCCCAGTTGCGCGGCAGCGCCAGCGCCGCCAGGGCGGTCAGGATCAGGAACATCATCCCGAACGGATTGCTCAGGCCGCCGCTCCAGCCCACCATCCAGGCCAGCGCGGCCATGTCCACCAGCAGGTGGGCGAAGGCGGTGGCGTGGGACAGGTCGCGGCTGTGCCGCAAGCGCAGGCTGGCGTAGACGTTGAAGCCGATCAGCACGCCCACGCCGATCCACAGGGGTTCGAGCGGCAAGGCCAGGCCCAGCACGCTGCTGGCGACCAGGATGGTGGCGGCCTGGCCCGCGATGGCGAGCCAGCGCAGGCTGCAGAGGGTACGCAGGAAGGAAAAGGCGGAACTACCGGGCATATCCAGACACAGGGTTGCCGGCACAACCGCCGGCGGCTACGGGCGCCCGGCGGCGCGGAACGCTGTCATCCGGGGCGCGGCGCAGGGGCACCGGCTGCCGTCAGGCCCCGCGAGGGCGCTGGCGGCGGATGTGCTGGCATTGTATGTGGAATCACGGCGCACCGCAGGCGCGGGGGCGTGCAATGCGTCCCTGATATCAGCCCCGCCAGCGGCTGGCAGGCGAGCCTTGAGGCTGCGCGCCGCTGTGCCGGGGCCGGCCGAGCCGGGGTGCTACTGGATGGCGGACGTGCCGCTATGGGCCATCGGGGTGGGCGGGTAGCTTTCCTGGTCGGACGCCATCTGCCCCTGCATTTCGGCCGTCTGCAGGTCCTGTTCGACCTGCGCCCGGCTTTCCATGGCGCCATTGGTGGCGACGGCGGGCGGGTAGTCTTCCTGGCCGAAGGTGTATTGGCCGTCCTGCTTGGACTGCGCCAATTCGGCGCTGACCTGGGCCGAGGTCTTGGCCGTGGGGGCCGGGTAGCTCACCCGCCAGTCGCCGAACGCGTCGCGCTTGTAGGTCGCGGTGGGCATCGTGGACTGGACTTGCTGGGCTTGCACGGTGGTGGCGGCGGCGGTCAGGCCGGCGCAGAGCAACAAAGTCGCTGTCAGGGTCTTCATGAAACGCTCCTAGCAATCAAAGCAAACGGCCGGGAATCGTGGCCGCGCCGTCGTCCCGGATGCGGTCTTGGGACGATTTCCTGTGATGCTGGCAATGCCTGCCGGGGGCGTCGGGTGGCGGCGCACCCCGGCGTTTTCAGTTCGACCGGGGGCGCGCCTTTACGTTGCAGGAAAACGCGTGCTGGCCTGCAAACAGCTATTTCAAGCTTGAAATACAGGTGTCAATCCGCTTGCAGCGGCAAAGGCCCTTATTTCAATGGCCGTGGCCGGCGGCGGGCGGTGCGGCGGTGGCCGACAGCGGGCGCGCCACGGCCGTCACCGGCACGCGTTGCTGCTTGCCTGCGGCGTCCTGCAGCACCAGCGTCAATGCGACGGGATCGCCCACCGAAATCTGCTTGGCCAGGTCGATCAGCATGACGTGGTAGCCGCCTGGCTTCAGTTCCACCGGTTGGCCGGCAGGCAGGTCGATGGCGGATACCTGGCGCATCTTCATGACGTCGTTCTGCATGGCCATTTCATGCACTTCGGTGTGCTTGGCGGCGTCGGACTCGACGGCGACCAGGCGCGTGGGGGCGGCGGCGGTCAGGCGCATGAAGACGCCCGTGGCGTGCTGGTTGGGCACGGTGGCGCGAACCCAGGCGTCTTCCACCTTGAGCGCGGCGTCCTGGGCCAGGGCGGGGGCGGGGGCCAGCGTCAGCGCGCTCAGGGCGAAGGCGGCGGCCAGGGAAGCGAAAGCGGTCTTTTTCATGGGAAGTTCCTTGTTCAGAGGGGCGCGGCGCTTACAGCACCGTGCGCAGGTCGTCGGCGCACTGCTCGGCGCTTTGCTGGTGGCGCAGGGCCAGGCGCAGCTTGCCCTGGGCGTCGATGATGTAGGTCAGCGCCGTGTGGTCCATGGTGTAGGACGAACCGGTGGGCACCTTCTGGTAGAACACCTTGAATGATTGGGCGGCCGCGCGGGTCTGTTCGGCGTCGCCGCGCAGGCCGACGAATTCCGGGTCGAACGCCTGGGTGTAGGCGCGCAGGATTTCCGGCGTGTCGCGCTCGGGGTCCACGGTGATGAACAGGATGCGCAGCTTCTTGGCGGCCTCGGGGCCGAGCAGGCTCTTGATCTCCAGCGCCCGGGTCAGGGCGGTGGGGCAGATGTCCGGGCACTGGGTGAAGCCGAAGAACAGCATCACGGTCTGGCCGCGGTAGTCGGCCAGCTGGCGTTGCCGGCCGTCAGTGTCCTGCAGCTGGAAGTCGCCCGTGGGCATGCTGGACAGGTCCATGCCGTTGAGCTTGGGGGCATCCGGGCCGCAGCCGGCCAGCGGCAGCAGGGCCAGGGTGGACAGCAGCAGGCGCCGACGGCGGTCGGGCGTGGTCGCGCCGCCCTGGCGGGCGCGCGTGATAAGGGAATGCATGAAAACCTCGTCGAAAGACGGTTCGCGACAGGCGCGGCGCAGGCCGCGCGCAAGGGGCGGAGTCAGGCGACGAAGGGCGGGGCGCGCGACCCCAGCGGCGGCCCTTGGGCCGGCTGCACGGGCAACGCATCAGGGGGGGGCGCCGGCGGGGGCGCGTGGCGGCCGGCGGCCAGGGCCAGCGGCGCCACGTAGGGCGTGGGGGCAGGGGTGACGTGGGCCAGCAGCCCGAAGGGGCACTGCGCGCCCGTGTCGGCGCTGCGGTGCTCGCCCGGGCCGTCGGCGGTCTTGCCAACGGCGGGCAACGCGATCCGGAAGGTGGACAGGTCGCCCGCGGCCGAGCAGAAGGTGACTTCCAGCCGGCCGTCGTGCAGCGCGCGGGCATCGGGCATGTAGCCCGCCGGCACCACGGCGCGCAGCAGCACCGCCAGGAACGCCAGCCACAGCACGCCCCGGACGCGCACGGCGCCGCAGGCTTGCAGAAGGCGGATCAAGGCAGGCATGGCGCGATTTTAGGGCAAGCGCCGGGCTGGCCAGGGGGCGGCAGCGTGCGGCGCAGTGTCGCAGCGCCGGGGCCGTGCGTGGGGGCGGTCAGGGGCGTCAGGCATCGGCTTCAGTCGTCAGCGTCCAGCCGCCGGATCAGGGCAATGTAGCGGCGCTGCGCCTGGTCCGGCGGCAGGCCGGCCAGCAGGCGCCAGGACGCGTGTTCGATCTGCTCGCGCGCGCTGGCGTCGGCGTCGGCCTGGGCCGGCGCATCGCCGTGGCGGGCCTGCTGCTCGTAGGCTTGCAGCCGCAGGGCCACGCCGGTCGAGGGGGCCTGCGGCAGGGCGCGCAGTTCGATCACGGCGGCTTCGAAGGCATCGGTCAGCGCGTCGGCGGGTATGTCCAGCGTGGCCCGGTCCATCGCATCGCCTTCGGGTTCCAGGCCGCTGGCCACGGCCAGTCGGCGCCACAGCGCGTCTTCGGCAGCCGGGTCCGCCGCCGTCGAGGTGACTTTGGCGATCTGCTGGTTGCGCAGGCGTAGCGTGTGGGTCGAGGCGCCGCGGAACACGGTGGCCCCGTCCTGCACCTGGAAGGTCAGCGGCACGGCGATCGAGCGCCCGGCCAGCTCGGGCTTGCCGACGCTGTCGACGGTGAAGGTGTTACGCGAATAGTCCATGACCCGCGAGAACAGATCCACCAGGCCGCCGCGGCCCTGGTAGACGCCGGCCAGCGGGCTGTCGCCCTCTTCGTGCCAGGCCACGTCTTCGGCGAACAGCGGGAACAGCGCTTCGAACTCGCCCGACAGCATGGCATCGCGATAGGCCTGCAGCAGGCGTTCGGTGTCTTCGCCGGTCATGGCGGCGGCCCGGCCCGGGCGCGTGGCGACGGCGGGGCGCTTGTCCATGAATTGCAGGATGTCGGCGGCGACGCGGTCGCGGTCGTTGTCCACGCAGATCATGTGATAGCTGTTGTCCAGCAGCACCAGCCGGCTGTCGGGAATGGCGTCGTTCAGGTAGTGCGCCGAACGCACCGACGTCAGCTCGTCTTCGTGGGCATGGATGATCAGGCTGGGGCAGGTGATGGCGTTCAGCCCGCGTTGCACGAAGCGCCGCAGCCGGTCGACCTCGCGCACGCAGGCCAGCGGCACCCAGCGGTAATGGAAGTTCTCGCCGCGTTCGAACTTGGCCTTGACGATGGATCGCACCAGCTCGTTCTTGATGCCGTAGGGTTCTTCTTCCTCGACCCGCATGCGCGCGGCCAGGCCGGGAATGCGGTAGACCAGGTTGCGCAGGCCCCGGTACCAGGGCGTGCTCCAGCCGTCGATGAAGACGGGCGCGGCCAGGCTGACCAGCTTGCCCTTGCGGTGCTGCACGCGCTTGCACAGTTCCACCGCCAGCAAGGCGCCCAGGCACATGCCAACCACGTGCACGGTCTCGTAGCGCTCGGCCACCTCGCGGTACTTCGCGGTCACGGCGTCCAGCCAGTCTTCGGCGCGCACGGGCAGCAGGTCCTCGGGCGTGGTGCCGTGACCCGGCAGCGTCAGCGTGTGCGTCTCGATGCCGGCGCGCTTCAATATCTTGTGCAGCGACCCCAGGTCGTACTGGGTGCCGCCCAAGCCGTGGATGAGCAGGGCTCCTGTGCTATTGGACATCTGCCTGCTCGACTTCGCCCAGCCGCCACATGCCCGCCACCACGGCGACGCTGCCATCGAAATCCGGCAGCGGCGACCCCCGGTCGCTCACCACGCGCCAGCCGCCACCCGCGTGCGCCAGGCGGAACAGCAGCGGCGTGCGGTCCTGGCCGCCGGCGCGCCGGGCGGCCCAGTGCAGCGTCAGGCGGGCGCGGTCGTCGGGGTGGGCCAGCGCCAGCAACGCGTCCAGGCTGGAGATCGCGCCGGTCGGCAGGCCAAAGGCGTCGTGCAGATCGCCGGCCAGTTCGAACGAGCCGTCAAAGGGGTTGTAGCGGTACATCAGCTGGTGGCTGCCGGCCAGCGCCAGGTCGAAGCGGCCGCGCCATTGCTCGGCGTTTTCCAGTTCCTGCGCGCGGGCGCCGCGCAGCGTATTGACCAGCAGGATCAGCAGCGCGGTCACGACCAGGTAGACCTGGGTGGCCAGCAGCACGTGCCAGTGGTCGTTGGCCTCGACGAAGGGGCCTTCGCCTTGCGCGCTCTGGTACAGCGCCATCAGGGTCAGCGTGATGACGGCCAGGGTGCCGCCCAGCGGCCCCCACACCAGCGCGGTCAGTACCGCGAACACCAGCGGCAGGTAGGTCAGCTCGAAGGTGACCACATACGGCAGGTTCTTGATCATGTCGCCGTCGAACGTCATGAAGGTCGAGACGATCAGGGCGACATAGGCGGTGGCGCCCAGCGCCAGGTCGCGCATGCGCGGGCCGCCGGAGCGGCGCGGGCGAAAGTGCGCCCAGCCGGTGACGGCCGGCGCCAGGATCAGGATGCCGCCCAGATAGGCCGCGACCCAGGTGCGCAAGCGGACCCAGGCATGGGCTTCCTGGGTCATCCACAGCCAGCTGCCATTGAGCAGGGCCGACAGGGCGGCGCCCACCACCGCGCCGGCCAGCAGCGCGGCCACGGCGCCCACGCCGCCATCGCGCGGGGTCAGGCGCTGGATGGTCCAGGCCGCGGTGATGCTGGACAGGCCGGCCGTGATGGCGAACACCAGCGCCGTGGCCGGTTGGCCGCGGGTGAAGCTGGTGATCACGATCTGCGCAAAGAAGAAGGCCGCCAGCAGCAACGGCCAATTGCGGCGCTGCGTCAAGAGATAGGCGCCCACCGCCACGCCGGGCGGCAGCCAGACGAAGACGGCGTGGCTGACCGGGTCGTTCAGCAGGCGTGAAAACAGGCCGCACAGCAGGTACGGGATCGCCCATAGCAGGCAAAACGGATTTCTTCGGGGCGCTTGGGGGGTTCCCATGTGGTTCCTTGCAGACGCGGTGTTCCATGACGAGCCGCAGCTCGTGGCAATGAGCGGGTTATACACGCCCCGGGGCCGTCTGCCAAAGCCGCCGGGGCATACTTCCGTCCGAAAATCTTGGTACCCTTGGACGCAGTCGTTTCCCACTTGCTTCAGGATTCAGTGCTCTCCTTGCCCGCCCAGACCCTGTCCGCTTCCCATTTTGCCGCCGCGCCGGGGCGCGTATCGGCACACTTTTCTGTCCGTGCCGCCCGGTTTTTCCGGTGGGCGTTGTTGGCCGCCCTGCTGGCCTTGCTGGCGGCCTGCGGCACCACCAAGGTCCAGCCGGGCTACTACCGGGTCCAGTCGGGCGACACCCTGACGCAGATCGCGCGCAAGCAAGGCACCAGCGTATCGAACCTGGTGCGCTGGAACAACCTGTCCAACTCCAATTCGATCGAGGTCGGGCAGATGCTGCGGGTCCAGGCCCCGGCGGGTCAGGCCAGTTCGTCCCCGCCCACCCAGTCGCGCGGCAAGGCATCGCAAGGCACCAAGTCGCCGGCGCCCGCCATGGGCAAGCGGCGCACGGCGCCGCCGGGGGCGATTTCGCTGGTCTGGCCGGCGCAGGGCAAGGTCACGCGCGGCTACGACGGGTCCGGCTCCAACGGCATCGTCATTTCCAACAGCACCGGCACGCCCGTCGTGGCGGCCGCAGCCGGCACCGTGGCCTATTCCGGCAGCGGCCTGCGCGGCTACGGGCACCTGGTGATCGTCAAGCACAGCACCAGTTTCCTCAGCATCTACGCCCACAACAGCAAGCTGCTGGTCAAGGAAGGCCAGCGGGTCAGCCAGGGCCAGAAGATCGCGGAAATGGGCAACAGCGACAGCAAGCAGGTCGGGCTGTATTTCGAGTTGCGGTACGACGGCCAGGCCGTCGACCCCGCGGGTTCCCTACCGAGCCGATAGGCTGGTCTACCCGGGATGCCCCGCGTCCTGCGTCAAGGTCGAGATGAAGGCAGCGGTGCGCGGGTCGGCGGGCTGGGTGAAGAGGTCGCGGGAGGCGCCGGATTCGACCACGGTGCCGTCCAGCAGGAACACCACTTCGCGCGAGACGCTGGCGGCCAGGCGCAGGTCGTGCGTGGCCATCAGCATGGTCATGCCTTCGTTGGCCAGCTGGCGCAGCACGTCCACCACTTCGGCCGCCAGGCCCGGGTCCAGCGCCGAGGTCGGCTCATCGCACAGCAGCACACGGGGGGCGGGCGCCAGGGCGCGGGCGATGGCCACGCGCTGCTGCTGGCCGCCGGACAGATTGGCCGGCCAGGCTTCGGCCTTTTCCAGCATGCCGACTTTCTTCAGCAGTTCCTCGGCGCGCGCGCGGGCGCGGTCGGCCGGCCATTTCTGTACGGTCACCAGCCCTTCCATGACGTTGCCGATCACGGTCTGGTGCGGAAACAGCTGGAAATTCTGGAACACCATGCCGGTCTGCTTGCGCACCCGCTGGACCTGATCGCGCGACAGTTTCAGGCCGGGCTCGAATTCGACCTGTTCGGGGCCGATTTCCAGCAGGCCGCGGTCGGGCACTTCCAGCAGGTTGACGCAGCGCAGCAGCGTGCTCTTGCCGCTGCCGGATGGGCCGATCAGGGCGGTGACGCTGCCTTCGGCGATGCTCACGTCCACCTGCTTGAGCACGGGGTTGCCGCCAAAGGATTTTTCGATCTTGTCCAGGCGGATCATCGCTTGTTCTCGGTAAACACGGCATGCTGGCCGAAGCGCCGTTCCAGGCGGACCTGGGCGGCAGACAGCACCGAGCTGAACACCAGGTAGATCAGCGCGGCCTCGGTGTACAGGATCAGCGGCTCGTAGGTGACGGCGGCGATGCGCTGCGCCGCCTGGAAGATCTCGGGCACCGTCAGCACGGCGGCCAGGGACGTGTCCTTGACCAGCGCAATGAACGAGTTCGACAGCGGCGGCACCGCCACCCGGGCCGCCTGCGGCAGCACCGTGCGGCGCAGCGCCTGGGCGCGCGTCATGCTCAGCGAATAGGCCGCTTCCCATTGGCCCCGCGAGATGGATTCGATCGCACCGCGAATGACTTCCGAGTTGTAGGCCCCCACGTTCAGCGTGAAGCCGATCAGCGCGGCCGGCAGCGGGTCAAGCACGATGCCGACGCTGGGCAGGCCGTAGAAGATCACGAACAGCTGCACCAGCAGCGGCGTGCCGCGGATCAGCCAGACATAGAACCGCACCAGCGCCACCAGCGGGGCGGGGCCGAACAGCCGGATCAGCGCCACCACGAAGGCCAGCGCCAGCCCCAGCGCGAACGACATCAGCGTCAGCGGCACGGTGAACACCAGCCCGGCGTGCAGCAACGGCCAGAACGAGTCGGCCATCAGCTGCACCCAGGCCGGCACGGCCCAGCCGGCCACTTGCGCCAGGATCCAGTCGGGCAGGACGGCCTGCAGCCACGAGGGTAGCGTCATGAAGCGGGCCGCTTACTGCTGCGTGGACAGGTCCGTGCCGAAGTACTTGACCGAGATGGTCTTGTAGGTGCCGTCGGCCTTGATGTCGGCCAGCGCCTTGTTGATGGCAGCGACCAGTTCAGGGTTGTTCTTACGCAGCAGCACGCCCGAATTGCTGAACTCGGCGGCCTTGTCAGTGGCGGCGATCTTGACCTTGGCGTTGGGCTTTTGCTTCTTGAAGTCCAGGAACGACAGGTTGTCGTTGACCGTGGCTTCGACGCGGCCCGAGGTCAGGAGGTCGATGGCTTCATTGAAGCCCTGCACCGCCACGACGTCGGCGCCGTGGCTTTGCGCCAGCTTGCCGAAGTTGCTGGTCAGCGTGTTGGCGGACTTCTTGCCCTTCAGGTCGTCGAAGGACTTGATGGTGGTGTTGTCGTCGCGCACGATCAGCACGGCGGCCGACGAGATGTACGGATCGGAAAAGTCGTATTTGGCGCGGCGCGCGTCGGTGATGCCGACCTGGTTGATGACGGCGTCGTAGCGCTTGGCGTCGAGTCCGGCGATCAGGCCGTCCCATTTGCCTTCGACGAATTCGGCTTTCACGCCCAGGCGCTGGGCGATGGCGCGGCCGATGTCGACGTCAAAACCGGTAAGCTGGCCGGAGGCGTCGTGGAAGGTGAAGGGGGCGTAGGTGCCTTCGGTGCCGATCTTGAACACGCCGGCGGATTTGATCTGGTCCAGCCCCGACTGGGCGTGGGCGGCGGACAGGGCGGCGACCTGGACGAGGCCGGCGATGAACAACGAGCGCAAGAGTTTCATGGCAATGCTCCACGGATGGGATATCACTGTGGAGAGCATGTGGCACTTGCGATGCCCTCCGGCGTAGCCGCACTCTAACAACGCGTCTATTTTTCCACAAAGCATAAGGAATAGTAAAAATATAGCGGCAAGTCATATGGATAGATCGCGCCCCGGGCCGAGCGGCACGGGGTATTTCAGAGCGTGATACAGACGGAGACAGGCGTGCAACAACAATGGAACAGGCGGGCTTTCATGATGGCCGCGGCGGGCGCCGCGGCGATGGCCGGGGTGGCGCCGGCGCATGGCGGAGGCGGCTTGCGGCGCATGCCGGGCGGCGGCAGCATCACCGACGTGGCCGGGCTGAAGGTGGGGCATTTCACCGATACCCGTCGCCCGACTGGTTGCACGGTCATCATTGCCGAGGCGGGCGCCGTGGGCGGGGTGGACGTGCGCGGCGCGGCGCCGGGCACGCGCGAGACCGACCTGCTCAATCCGGTCAACATGGTGGAAAAAGTGCACGCCGTGATGCTGGCCGGCGGCAGCGCCTTTGGCCTGGAGGCCGCTACCGGCGTGATGCGCTACCTGGAAGAACGCAAGATCGGCTTTGACGTCGGGGTGGCGCACGTGCCCATCGTGCCCGCGGCCATCCTGTTCGACCTGGGCGTGGGCGACGCATCGATACGGCCCGATGCCGCGGCCGGCTACCAGGCCTGCAAGTCGGCCACGGCCAAGCCGCCGCAAGAGGGCAACGTGGGCGCCGGCGCCGGGGCCACGGTGGGCAAGCTGTACGGCGCCAAGCGCGCCATGAAGGGCGGCCTGGGCAGCGCCTCGCTGACTGTGGCCGGCGTGACGGTGGGCGCTATCGTGGCCGTCAACGCGGTGGGCGACGTGCTGGACCCGGCCAGCGGCCGCATCCTGGCCGGCGCCCGCACGGCCGACGGCAAGCACCTGCTGGACACCCGCGCGGCGATCCTGGCGGGCGATCTGCCGACGTCGATGCGCGAGGGCGCCGCCACCACCATCGGCCTGGTCGCCACCGATGCCAAGCTGACCAAGGCGCAGGCGCAGAAGTTGGCGCAGATGGCGCACGACGGCCTGGCCCGCACCATCAACCCTATCCACACCATGCTGGATGGCGACACGGTATTCGCGCTGGGCACCGGCGTGTCGGGCAAGCCGGGCAACCCGATGCTGCTGGGCGTGATGGCGGCCGAAGCGATGGCGATTGCGGTGCAGCGCGCCATCCTGGCGGCGCGGGCGCTGGAAGGCTATCCGGCCGCGGTGGATTTCATCGCCTGAACACCGTTTTTCCTGGAGGACGCTGGCGTGCCTTTGATCGGGCACGCCCCTTGCGGGCCTCCTCCCGCGCCATCTGCTGACCCCAAGCTGTCACATCGGGTCGGCATGATGGAGAGCGTCGGCGCACCGCCTGCGCGGGAGGGAACGGCATGTACGAAGGGGAACGCTTGAATGGCGCCACGCACCTGGCCGGCCTGGCGCTGGCGGTGGCCGCGTCGGGCGCGCTGATCGTGCGCGCAGCGGAACTCAAGGTGGAAGCGCGCCAGATCGTGGCGTGCGCGGTGTTCGCCGCGTCGATGATCGCGGTGTATGCCTCGTCGGTGCTATATCACTGCACGCGCGGGCGCCGCAAGGCGTTATGGGCCAAGGCGGACCATTGCGCCATCTACCTGCTGATCGCCGGCACCTATACGCCCCTGGCGTTTGCGCCGCTGGAATTGGGCTGGGGTGCCGCCATGGCGGTGGCGATCTGGCTGTTGGCCCTATATGGCATCGGCCGCGAACTCTGGTGGGCGCGCGGCGCCGCGCCGGCATTGCCGCTATACCTGACCATGGGCTGGCTGGGCGTGGTGTTCGCCGCGCCGATAGCCAGCGCCTTGTCCCCCGCCGGGCTGGCCTGGCTTCTGGCCGGCGCCGCGCTGTACACGGTGGGCACCGTGTTCTACGCCAACGACAAACGTTGGCGCCATGCCCACGGCATCTGGCACCTGTTCGTCATGGGCGGCTCGGCCTGCCACTTCGTCACGGTGTTCGGTTTCTGCGGCATTCGTAGCGCGGGCGCTGCCTAGCGCCAGGCCGCCAGCGGCAGCATGCCGCCGCGGTTCTTCACCTTGCGCATGACCAGATGCGAGCACAGGTCGCGCACGCCGGCGATCTTGCTGAGCTTTTCCTCGACGAACTGCGAGAACGCGGCCAGGTTGCGGGTGCGCACCGTCAGGATGTAGTTGGACGCGCCGGTGACGATGCTGGCTTCGGTGATTTCGTCATACAGGGCGATGCCCGCCAGGAATTGCTCGTGCCAGCCGGCGCGGGACTGGTCCAGCGATACGTGGACGATGGCTTCCAGTTCGAAACCCAGTTTGTCGGCGTCGAGCACGGCGCGGTAGCCGCGGACGAAGCCGCCTTCTTCCAGGGCGCGCACCCGCCGCAGGCAGGCTGACGGCGACAGGGCCACCTGCTCGGCCAGGTCCTGGTTGCTGAGCTGGCTGTTCTCTTGCAGGCGATACAGAATGCGCTGGTCGATGGCGTCTAGTTGCACGGTGCAATCCAATTCGAAAAAATGGTTCAGGACGCAATTTAATGCGAAATCCTAGGGTAAGCCACGCCTGATTTTGCAACTATTCGGCTCGTCGGCGCTGCTAGTATGGTCGCAGCATAATGCCCGAAGGAGCTCTGAATGCATACCCGCGAAGCCTGCGTTGCCGCAGACCGCCAGGACCCCCTTGCGCCGCTCAAGGCGCGTTTCGACCTGCCGCCCGGCGTGCTCTATATGGATGGCAATTCGTTGGGCGTGATGCCCCGCGCGTCCGCCGCCCGCGCCGCCCAGGTCATCACCCAGGAATGGGGCACGGGCCTGATCCGCAGCTGGAACACCGCCGGCTGGTTCGAACTGCCGTCGCGTTTGGGCGACAAGCTGGCCGGTCTGCTGGGCGCCCGCGAAGGCGAACTGGTGATCACCGACACCACCTCGCTGAACATCTTCAAGGCCCTGGCCGCCAGCCTGCGCATCCAGCAGAAGCAGCAACCCAAGCGCCGCGTGATCCTGTCGGAACGCGACAACTTTCCGACCGACCTGTACATGATCCAGGGCATGATCGACCTGCTGCAGCAGGGCTACGAAATGCGCCTGATCGACGACGAGCTGCCGCTGGACAAGGCGCTGGACGATTCCGTGGCGGTGGTGCTGCTGTCGCATGTGAACTACCGCAGCGGCCAGATGCACGACATGGCCGCCGTCACCCGCACCGCCCACGAGCGCGGCGCGCTGGTCATCTGGGATCTGGCTCACGCGGCCGGCGCGGTGCCGGTGGATCTGAACGGCTCGGGCGCCGACTACGCCGTGGGCTGCACCTATAAGTACCTGAACGGCGGCCCTGGTGCGCCGGCCTTCATCTGGGTGGCGCCGCGCCACATCCAGGACTTCTGGCAGCCGCTGTCCGGCTGGTGGGGCCACCAGCGGCCCTTCGACATGACGGTCGCCTACGAGCCTGCCGGCGGCATCCGCCGTTATCTGTGCGGCACCCAGCCGATTGTGTCGCTGGCCATGGTCGAATGCGGCCTGGACGTGGCGCGCGAGGCCGACATGGCCGAGGTGCGCAAGAAGTCGCTGGCGCTGGGCGACCTGTTCATCGCGCTGATCGAGGAACGCTGCGCCGGCCATCCCCTGACGCTGGTGACGCCGCGCAACCATGCCGATCGCGGCAGCCATGTCAGCCTGCGCCATCCCAACGGCTACGAGGTCATGCAGGCGTTGATCGCGCGCGGCCTGATCGGCGACTACCGCGAACCCGAAGTGCTGCGCTTCGGCCTGACGCCGCTGTACTTCGGCTATGCCGACGTGTGGGACGCGGTCGAGATCATCAAGGACGTGCTGGACAGCCGCGCCTGGGACAAGCCCGAATTCAAGCAGCGTTCTGCCGTGACCTGATACGCCGCGCGCAAGACCGGCAATCAACGCATCCATCAAGAGAGTGCAGTACCGGAGGAGACATGGGACAACAACAAGGGTTCGGGAAAATCACCGAACGGGAACAGGGGCTCAAGCGGCGCCTGACATCGGGCCAGATGAGCATGATCGCGATCGGGGGGGCCATCGGTACGGGCCTGTTCCTGGGCAGCAAGTTCGCGATCGGCTTTGCCGGCCCCAGCGTGATCATCAGCTACGCCATCGGCGGGCTGATCACGCTGCTGCTGATGGGCTGCCTGGCCGAGATGACGGTGGCGCATTCGACGTCGGGTTCGTTCGGCGCCTACGCCGAGCACTACATCGGCCCGCTGGCGGGCTTTCTGGTGCGCTATGCGTACTGGTCGTGCGTGGTGCTGGCGGTGGGCACGGAAGTCACGGCGGTGGCCGAGTACATGAAGTACTGGTTCCCCGGCGTGCCGGGGTGGCAGTGGGTGTGCCTGTTCTCGGCGGCGCTGATCTTCATCAACGCCATGAGCGTGAAGGCCTTCGGCACCATCGAGTACTGGTTCTCGACCATCAAGATCAGCGCCATCGTGGCGTTCATCATCCTGGGCGCCTACGTGGTTTGGGGCAATCCGCAGTTCGGCACGGCGCAATACACCGCGCACGGCGGCTTCTTTCCCAATGGCGTGTGGGGCATGTGGATCGCGGTGGTCATTTCCATTTTCAGCTACCTGAGCGTGGAGATGATCGCGGTGGCGGCGGGTGAAGCCGAAGACCCCGAGCGTGCGGTGAAAAAGGCCTTTCGCGCCACCATCGTACGGCTGGTGATCTTTTACCTGCTGACGCTGGCGCTGATCCTGGCCATCGTGCCGTGGGACCAGGCCGGCAAGGGCGGCAGCCCGTTCGTGACGGTGATGCAGGCAGTGAACGTGCCGTACGCGGCGGGCGTCATCAACTTCATCGTGCTGGTGGCGGCGTTGTCGGCCATGAACAGCCAGCTGTACATCACCACCCGCATGATGTTCAGCCTGTCGCGGGCCGGCCATGCGCCCGCGGCGATGGGCAAGCTGACGCGCAGCGGCACGCCGTTGAACGCATTGCTGCTGTCCACCAGCGGCATCGCGATTGCCACCGTGCTGAACGTGCTGTACCCCGAAAGCTCGTTCACGCTGATGATGGCGATCTCGATGTTCGGCGCGCTGTTCACCTGGATGATGATCTTCGTCACGCACTATTTCTTCCGTCGCCGCTGGGCGCGTGAAGGCGGTGCGGCGCTGTCGTTCCGGATGCCGGGCTTTCCGCTGCTGACGCTGCTGGGGGCGGGCGCGATGCTGGCGATTCTGCTGACCACCTACTTCACGGGGGTGTTCAAGATGACGCTGGTGTTCGGCGTGCCGTTTCTGCTGGCGCTGGCGGCGCTGTATCACCTGCTGTTCAGGAAGTCCGCGGAGACGGTGGTGCTGAAGGCGCGTGAACAGCGCCCCTGATACGGCTTCGTAGCCTTCAGGCCGGTCGGCGCTGCCCGGGGTTTCCTGGCGGCATCGACCGGCCTTGCTATTTCGGGGCCTGGAGGTCTTCGGCGCACTCGCGGATGGCGGCCAGCATGGCGCGGGCCCGCGCCGGCAGAGTGCGCGACGCGTACACGGCATGCATCTGCGGCGACGCGCCTTGCGCCGACGTGGCGGTGTACCCCGGGCAGACCTGCACCAGGGTGCCGCGGGCGATCTCGGGGGCGGCGGCCCAGTCCGCCAGCCGCGCGATGCCCACGCCTTGCAGCGCCAGCGCCATCAGGCCGCTGCCGGTGCTGACGCGCACCGCAGGTTCAGCATGCATGCGCACGATGCGCTTGTCGCGGCGCAGGTGCCAGTCCTTCAACACGCGCGGGCCGGTATGCATGATGAGGCGGTGGCGGGCCAGGTCTTCGGGTTCGCGCGGCAGGCCCATGCGGGCGACGTAATCGGGGCTGGCGCACAGCAGCCGTGCATAGGGCCAGAGCCGCGCGCCCAGCAGGTCGCTGGATGCCGGAAAGCCGCCGCGGATGGCGAAGTCCAGTCCTTCGGCGATGGGGTCCACCGATTTATCGGTGTAGGTGATGTCCACGGTGACGCCGGGGTAGTCGGCGGCATAGCGGCGCAACACGGCCGGCAGCAAGGTCACGCCCAACAGGTCCGGCGCCGAGAATCGCAGCCGGCCCTGCGCGCCCAATTGCGTGTCGCGCAGCGCCTCGCGCGCTTGCGCTTCCCGCCGCAGCAGGTCGCGGGCCGACTGGAAATAGCTTTCGCCCTGCGGCGTCAGTACCACGCTGTTTTTGCTGCGCAACAGCAGCTGCACGCCCACCTGGCGCTCCAGCGCCTGCACCGCGCGGGTCATGGCGCTGGGCGAGGCGCCCAGCGCACGCGCCGCCAGCACGAAACTCTGGCGTTCGGCGACGGTGCAGAACACCTGGTATTCCCATAGCGCGCCTCGTTCCATGGCGATTCTCCATTGCGTTTATCGCAACATGATATTGCAACGTGAGGCCGGTCTGCGGACCTAGACTGCGTGCATCGCCATTCCGCCTTGCAGTGATTGCCATGTCCGATTCCCATTCTTTCGACCCCCATTATTTCGATCCCGTCACCGGCGCGCGCCATGCGCTGGACGAAGCGCGCTGGTGTTCCGATGCCCGCACGCCGCTGATGATCTCGCCACTGCCCGGCATCTCGCGCGACGATATCGACCGTAGCCAGCGGTCGCTGTGGCGCTACCACGCCGCCTTGCCGCGCGACGTGGCGCAGCCGGTGTCGCTGGGGGAAGGTTGCACGCCGATGGTGGAGCGCGCCTGGGGCGGCCTGCGCCCGCACTTCAAGCTGGAATGGTTCAACCCCACGTGCAGCTTCAAGGACCGGGGGGCCGCCGTGATGTTGTCGTGGCTGCGCCAGATTGGCGTGCAGGCTATCGCCGAAGACAGCTCGGGCAATGGCGGCGCGGCCATTGCCGCGTTCGGCGCGGCCGCGCAGATGGGGGTCACTATCTTCGCGCCGGCCTATACGTCCAGCGCCAAGGTCGCGCAGATTCGCGCCTTTGGCGCCGACGTGCGGCTGGTGGAAGGCCCGCGTGAAAATTCCGAGACCGAGGCGATCCGCGCGTCCGACGAGATTTTCTACGCCAGCCACAACTGGCAGCCGTTCTTCCTGCAGGGCACCAAATCGATCGCCTACGAAATGTGGGAAGACTTCGGTTTCGAGGCGCCGGACAACATCGTCATCCCGGCCGGTGCGGGCAGCAATGTGCTGGGCTGCGCTATCGGCTTTGCCGAGCTGCTGGCGGCCGGCCAGATCCGCCGCCTGCCGCGCCTGTTCGTGGCGCAGCCGCTGCATTGTTCGCCGGTGGACGCCAGCTTTCAGGCGGGGGTGGATACGCCGGTGGCGCGCGAGGTGTTACCCACGGTGGCCGAAGGCACGTCCATCAAGCGGCCGGTGCGCCTGCGCGAGGTGTTGCAGGCTATTCGCGCGAGCGGCGGCCAGACCGTGGCGGTGCCGGAAGCCGACATCATCGGCGCGGTGCGCAAGCTGGCGGCCATGGGACTGTATGCCGAACCCACCAGCGCCACGGCTGCGGCTGCGCTGGGCCTGCTGGCTGCGCGCGGCGCGGTCAGTCAGGCCGAGCGCACGGTGGTGCTGCTGACCGGCACCGGCGTGAAGGCCACGCAATTCATGACGGATCTGTATTCATGAGGGCTCGGCATCCGGCGCCGGCATGAAAGGCGCCGCGCCGGTGTCCGCCAGCAGATGATCCAGCAAGCGCCGGGCGCGCGCATTGAGCGCCTGGCGCGACTGTACGCACACCAGCAGTTCGCGCGAGGCCCAGGCATCGGACAGCGCCACCGGCACCACCTTGAGCAGCCGCCGCATGCTGTGCGCGGTGGTCTCGGGCACGATGCCCACGCCGACGCCGGCTTCGACCAGCCGGCACATGGCGTCGAAGCTGCGCAACTGCACCCGCAGCTTGATGGGCTTGCCTGCCACCAGCGCCTGGCGCGCCAGAAAACGTTGCAAGGCGCTGCTGCGATCCAGTCCGATGAAGTCTTCGTCCAGCACGTCGCGAAACGCGATTTCGTCCACACCGGCCAGCGCGTGCGCGGCGGGCACGATCAGCACGAAGCGGTCAGAGCGATAGGCATAGGTTTCCAGCGCGCCGGTATCGACCGTGCCGGCGACGATGCCGATGTCGGCCGAGCCGTCGGCGATGCATTCGACGATTTCATCGCTGAGCATTTCCTGCAATTCGACGTTGATGCGCGGATGCGCCGCCAGGAAGCCGGAAAGCGCCTCGGGCAGAAACGCGGTCAGGGCGTTGGTGTTGGACAGCATGCGCACCGAGCCGCCGAATTCACCGGAAAAGCCGGCCAGATCGTCGCGCAGGCGGTCGGCCTGGGCCAGCATGACACGGGCATGCGTGGCCAGCTTCAGGCCCGCGGGGGTGGGAACGACGCCCTGGCGGCGGCGTTCGAGCAGCGGTGCGCCAAGCGAGGCTTCGAGATTGCGGATGCGAGCGCTGGCCGCGGCCAGCGCCAGGTTGGCGCGGGCCGCGCCGTGGGTGATGCTGCCGGCCTGCACCACGTGCAGGAACAGCGCCAGGTCGGTCAGGTCGAAACGCATGGTGGGGGGTCTGTTCGACGAGCCTACGCGGCGCGTTGAGGCAGCCTCTGCGAATCGCGCATTTCCAGCGGCGGACAGGGTCCGTACACTGCGCCGATCCGTGTTACCGCCGTAGGTTGCCCATGCATCTTGTCGCCTCCAATTTTCCGATTCTACCCGCGCTGCTCACGGCCATCACGATTGCGTTATGGGCCTTTTCGCGCCTGCCGGAATACCTGACCGCGCTGCTGTTCTTCAGCGCCGCGACGATCCTGGCGGTGGCGCCGCGCGAGGTGGTGTTCTCGGGGTTTGCGTCGGCGGCGTTCTGGCTGGTGCTGAGCGGCTACGTGCTGGGCCTGGCGCTGAAGAACACGGGCCTGGCCGACCGCCTGGCCAGCGCGTTGTCGCAGCGCCTGTCGGGGTCGTATCCGGTAGTGGTGGCGGGCGTGGTGCTGCTGACGTACCTGCTGGCCTTCATCATGCCGTCGAACATGGGCCGCATCGCCTTGCTGATGCCGATCGTGCTGGCCTTTGCCGACCAGATCGGCCTGGCGCCGGGCAGCCGGGGCCGCATCGGGCTGGCGCTGGCGGTGGGCTTCGGCACATTCCAGCTGTCGACCTCGATCTTGCCGGCCAACGTGCCGAACCTGGTGATGGCGGGCAGCATCGAGACCAGCTATGGCCTGCAACTGGGGTATTTGCCCTATCTGTGGTTGCACGCGCCGGTGCTGGGCGTGCTGAAAGGCGCGGTGCTGGTGGCCTGTATTGCGGGGTTGTTCCGCGATACGCCGCAACCGGCCGCGCCGGCGCCCGCGCCGCTGCCGCTGTCGGCGGCCGAAAAGCGCCTGGCCGTACTGCTGGGACTGACCCTGCTGGGCTGGGTGACGGACGGCTGGCATGGCGTGTCGCCGGCCTGGGTGGGCCTGGCGTCCGCCTGCGTGTGCCTCTTGCCCAAGGTGGGATTCGTCAGCGGCGAGCAGTTCGGCAAGGAAGTGAATTTTCGCACCGCCATCTACGTGGCGGGCATCCTGGGCCTGGCCGCAATGGTGGCCGACAGCGGCCTGGGCGGCATCATCGGGCGGGCGTTGCTGGCGTGGCTGCCGCTGTCGCCCGAGGCGCCGATGCAGAGCTTCTTTTCGTTGGTCGGCTTGTCGGCCGCGTTGAATTTCGTGGTGACGGCCAACGGCGTGCCGGCCCTGTACACGCCGCTGGCCGAGACCTTGGCGCAGGCGTCGGGCTTGCCGTTGATGACGGTGCTGATGGCGCAGGTGGCCGGCTACGCCACCGTCATCATGCCGTACCAGGCCTCGCCCATCGTGGTGGCGATGGGCATGGGCCAGGTGCCGGCGCGCAGCGGCCTGGCGCTCTGCCTGGTGACGGCGCTGGTGTCGTTCGTGCTGCTGGTGCCGCTGGATTACCTGTGGTTCAGGCTCCTGGGAATGCTGGGATCGTGATGAGCTCGGCCTCGGCCGCAGCGGGTTCGGGGGCCGGGGCGAACACCCGCAGGCGGTGGCCGTCGGGGTCCAGCGCGACGAAGGTGCGGCCGAAGTCCATGTCGGTGGGCGCCTGCAGGATGGGCAGGCCGCGCAGGCTCCAGTCGATGTGGCGCTGGTTCAGGGCGTCGGCGTCGGGCACGGTGAAGGCCAGTTCGGTGCAGCCGCCGCGTCCGGCCGCGGCCGGTTCCACGGTGTGGCGCGACCACAGGCCCAGCATCAGGCCGGAATCCAGGGCAAACAGGGCAAAGGTGGGCGAACTTTCGACGGGCGGGCGGTTCAGCAGCGCACTGTAGAACGCGGCGCTGGCCGAGGGCTTGTCGACGTAGAAAATGACGAAATTCTTGGCGGACATGATGCGCTCCTGGGTGAATGAGCGCTCATCTTAGAAAGGCATGCTGTCAGATTTTGTCAGTAGTGTTTGGGGCGATGTCGCACTGGCTCAGCAGCCGTCGCGTTTGACGGCATTGATGGCGCGCCATTCCTTGAGCAAGGCGTGGCGGCGGCGCGGGTAGCGTTCCCCGGATGCCAGCGTGGCGATGCGGTCGGTGCGGAAATGCCGGTAGTCCTGGCGCAGTTCGCACCAGGCCATGACGATGCGCACGCTGTCGAAAAAGCCCAGCGCGAAGGGCCAGATTACGCGTTCGGAATCGGCCCCCTTGTCGTCGCGATAGGTGATGGCAATCTTCTGTTCGCCGCGGATCGCCTGGCGGATGAGCGCCAGGTCGACCTTGTCCACCACCGCCCAGGTGCTGGGCCCGACCAGCAGCGGAATGGCGTCCAGTTCGTCGCGCAGTTCCTGCGGCAGCACCGCGCTGATCTTGGCCAGCGCGTTGGCGGCCGCCTGCCCCAGGCGCGGGTCCGAGCGATCGGCCACCCAGCGGGTGCCCAGCACCAGGGCCTCGATTTCCTCGGTGCTGAACATCAGCGGCGGCAGCATGAAGCCGGGGCGCAGCACGTAGCCCACGCCGGGTTCGCCCTCGATCTCGGCGCCCTGGGCCTGCAGCGTGGCGATGTCGCGGTACAGCGTGCGCAGGCTGATGCCCAGGTCGCCCGCCAGGCGATGACCGCTGACGGGCAGGCGGTGGCAGCGCAGGGTCTGCAGCAGATCCAGAAGGCGTTCGGCGCGGGACATGGGGGACGGCGGGGCTTGAGGCGGGATGGTTGCAATGCTGCCACGAAATGGCAGTGGCAGGAAGCGATGCGCAAGGGTTTTCCAGCCGACGTCGCCGCGGCGGCCGGCCGGGATCCCCCGGCCGGCCGCGCGGTACGGCGTTCACTGCACCGGGTTTACGCCGTTTGCCCGATCAGCCAGTCGTGCACCCGCTCGGCAATTTCCAGGCTGTTGCGGTCCATCATCAGCATGTGCGAATTGCCGTGGATGCCCAGGTCCGGCAGCGACAGCAGCGTGACGCAGGGATGGCGGGCGGCGAATGCCTGGGCGCGCTGGCGCATGCGCGGCCAGCGCGGGTCGGTGTCCATGTGGTCGCCCATGACGATCAGGGTGGGCGTGTCGTACCGGGTGTCCGAGTCCAGTTCGGGGATGCTCGCCGGTTCCAGCGCCACCAGCGCGCGCACGCCGGCCGGCCGGGCGTGCGCGGCGCGGATGCCGAACACGCCGGCCTGCGAATGGCACACCACCACGGCCGGGCCGATGCGGTCCAGGAATTCCAGGTAGGCGCGCACGATGGCGGCGTCGGTATGGACCCAGCGCGGCACCATCTGCGCGGCCAGTTGAGGAAACGATTCCAGCGGAAATTGCGTATCCGGATAGGCGCTGCCGGGTCCGGGCCGCGTACCCGGACGGCCGATGCGAAAGCGGGTGTAGCAGTCTTCCCGCGCCTGCACCACGGGCGCCTCGGGCCAGACTTGCGGGGCGGCGCCGGCGCGGCCGCGTTCCACTGCGTCGCACAGGTAGGCGTCCCAGCCGCGCCGCAGGAAGTAGTGCAGCCAGCCTTGGCGGCCGTCGGGCGTGGTTTCCCAGGCGGCGCCCGTCATGCCGCCGCCATGCCAGAACGCCACAGGCGTGCGCCCGCTGGCCGGATCGGCCAGGAAGTACTGGGCGTACATCTGTTCGACCCGGTAGGTGCCGTTGGGGTCCAGCTGCACCGGCTGGCCGCCTTCGGCCATGACCAGTTCGCGCCGCGGCAGGCCGGCGAGCAGGATGTCGCGGCCGCCGACGTGGAACGCGCCCATGTCCCGCAGCCGGATGGGAGGGAGGGCGGCAGGCGATCCTGCGGCAGGCGGTCCTGCGGCAGGCGATCCTGCGGCAGGCGAACCCGCCGCGGACCCGACGGCAATGACCTGCGCCATCATTCGGCCTTGATGTGATTGGCCTGGATGACGCCTTGCCATTTCACCGTTTCGGCGGCGACAAAGCGGGCGAGATCCGCGCGCGTGCCCGGGGCCGTTTCCACGCCCAGTTCACGCATCTTGGCGGCCACTTCGGGCGACTTCAGCGCCTGGTCGAAGGCATCGTGCAGCGTGTCCAGCACCGGCACGGGCGTGCCCGCCGGGGCCATCACGCCGAACCAGGGCGTGATCAGGAAATCGGGCACGCCGGCTTCGGCAAAGGTCGGCACGTCGGGGATGGCCGGCGCGCGCGTGGCGCTGGCCACGGCCAGGGCGCGCAGCTTGCCGGCGCGGATGTTGGCCAGCGACGCGGGCAGGTTGTCGAAGTACATGTCCACCTGTCCGCCCAGCAGGTCGGCCGCGACCTGGCCGGCGCCCTTGTAGGGAATGTGGGCCAGGTCGATGCCGGCGCGCAGCTTGAGCAGTTCGGTGGCCAGGTGGGCCGACCCGCCGATGCCGGACGAGGCCGAATTCAGCTTGCCGGGGTTGGCGCGGGCGTAGGCCAGCAGCGCCGGCAGCGTGTCGGCCGGCACCTTGGGGTTGACCACCAGCACGCTGGGCACGGTGCCGATCATGGCGACGGGCGCGAAGTCCTTGACGATGTCGTAGGGCGCCGGCTGGTACAGCGACGGCGCCACGGTGCAGCCGAAGGCGCACATCAGCAGCGTCTGGCCGTCGGGCGCGGCGCGGGCCACGGCCTGCGCGCCGATGTTGCCGCCGGCGCCGGCGCGGTTTTCCACGATCAGGGGCTGCCCCAGTCGCTTGGCGATGCTGTCGCCCATGAGCCGGGCCAGGATGTCGGGCGTGCCCCCGGCGGGAAACGGCACCACCAGCGTGATGGGGCGGCTGGGAAAGTCGGCGGCGCGGGCGGCCAGCGGCAGGGCGGCGGCCAGCGCCAGCACGGCGCTGCCGGCCCAGCGGGCCAGCGCCGGCAAGCGGCGGAAAGAGGGGGGGGCCATGGTGTCTCCGTAGCGGGGCGGCCGGGTCGAAACGCCCGGTCCGAGGCGGACTGTAGCCAAGGCCGCGCCGCTTGCCCAATGCCGGCGGCGCAAGCACGCCATGTCAAAATCGATATGGGTCTTTCAAGGCATTCATTTACGGCATAGCATGGCGGCATGACCGACTCCGCTCCCTTGCCCTACCTGCGCAGGCTCGACATGAACCTGCTGCTGACCTTCGATGTGTTGATGCGCACGCGCAGCGCTACCGCCAGTTCGGCCTTGCTGCACAAGACGCAGCCGGCCATCAGCCGCGACCTGGCGCGCCTGCGCCTGCGGCTGGAAGACCCGTTGCTGGTGGTGGTGAAGGGCCGCTTCATTCCGACCGAGCGGGCGCTGGAACTGCACGCCGCGGTGCACGATGCGCTGGCGCAGATCGAGACGGCCTTGCGTCCACCCGAAGCCTTCGACCCGGCGCGGGCCGAGGGCGTAGTCAATATCGGCACTGGCGCGCACAGCGAAATCCTGCTGGCCGCACCGCTGATCGAACGGCTGCACCGCGCCGCGCCCGGCGTGACCCTGCGCTTTCAGTCGCTGCACGGCGACTTCGCGCCCGACGACCTGGACACCGAACGCCTGCACATCGCCATCGGCCTGTTCGGCAAGATGCCGGCGCGGTTTCACCGCGATGCGCTGCATACCGATCGCCGCGTCTGCGTGCTGTCGGCGCGGCATCCGTGGGCGGATCGGGGCGCCTTGACGCTGGCCGACCTGGGCGCGATCAAGTGGTTCGCCTTCGAGCAGATGTACGGCCGCGAAACCACCTTCGACCGCTTGCTCAAACCGGGCGCCGGCCGCATGGCGTTTTCGGCTTACCTGTCGGGCTTTGGCGTGGCGCCGTACGTGCTGGTGGATACCGATTACGCCACCACCATGCCGGCCAGCGTGGCGCGGGTGCATTGCCGCCACTTTCCGCTGGCGATGCTGGAGATGCCGGCGCGGCTGCGCAAGATGGAACTGGCGATGGTGTGGGCGCGGCGCCAGCACACCTCGCCCTTGCAGGCGTGGCTGCGCGGGCAGGTGCGCGAGGTGCTGCGCGAGCGCTTGGCCGAGGGCTGAGCCGCGGCCGGCGAGGCGGTATACGTAACGCGCCCCGCGCCTTGGGCAAGCTGGCGCAGCCCCGTTGCAGGGCTGCGGGGGCTGACTCAGCGGCTGACGGCCTTGCCGGTGGCCACGTCGGTGACGGTGCCGTCTTCCAGGCTGATGCGGTAGATTTCGCGCGTGACGTTGCCGGCAAAACCCAGTTCGACGATGGACACGTCCTTGAAGGTCGTTTCGATGCCGTCGGGCAACGCGGCATTGAACTTGTCCGATTCCTGCTTCATGGCATTGGCCAGGCGCTCGTCGTAGATCGCCATGCTGTAGACCAGCGTGTTGTGCGGGTTGTGGGCGCGCACTTCCTTGCCGTCCTTGACCACGTTCACGCCGCTCACGCCCAGGGTCTTGACCAGGTCGCGGCCGGCGTCGGCCATCTTGGCGTAGACCGGGCCGGTCACACGCGGCAGCGGGCCGTCGCGCAGCGGCGCCAGGGCGGCGGTGGCGGTGGTGTTGTAGGCCATCATGGCCTCATAGCCCGCGCCGCTCTTGACCACGCCCAGGTCCAGCCACCACGGGTGGCCCGCGCCCTTGGCGGCTTCGGTCGGGTAGAAGTTCTTGAGCGTGATGGCCAGCGGGGCCGGCGGCTTGGGCAGCGCCTTGAGCATGCGCTGCGGCGTGGCCGGGTCGGCGTTGTGGATGTGCACCACCGTCACGTGCGGGATGTTGGGCGTTTCGGCCTCGGTCTTCAAGCCCAGCGCCACCAGGTCGGGGCGCAGCGCGCTGTAGACCTTGGCGTCCAGCACGGCATTGACTTCCTTGGGCAGGCGGTACACCAGGCCGTAGGTGGTCTTGTGTTCACGAAAGCCGGGCTGCTCCAGTGCGCTGTTGTCGATGGGCGCGGCGGCGAAGGCGGCGGAAAAAGTAGCGGTGGACAGGCTCAGGGCGGCCAGTTGCAAGACGCGTTTGATCATCGGTTTTCCTTTTATGTTGTAAGACCCGCGAGAGTCCGGTCCAGTGTGGCCACGCCGGATGTACAGCGTATTGCACCAAACCGAAGAATTCCGATAGCCAACCGAGTTGGCCCGATAGGTGGGCCGACTTCGTCTGCTGTTTACCTGGCCCGAAGCCTCAGGCCAGGAACACCGCCGCTACGATCAGCAGCCCCAGCACCAGGTTCACTCCCACCCAGCGGCGGATGCCCGCCATGGCCTGGCCGCCCGCCGGCCACGTCGAGGCCGCCACCGCCGCGCGCAGCCGCGGATACAGCACCGCGCGGATATAGGCGTAGATCGCCGTCATCACCAGTCCGCCCGCCGCCATCAGCGTCCAGCTGCGCGGCATGAAGAACGTGCCGCCGGTCTGCGTGGCCTGGCTGGCCTCCTGGCCGATCATCATCGCCCCGGTCGCCAGGATCAGCACGATCGCGGCCAGCACGGCGTTCAGGAACGGGCCCAGCACCGCGGCCATCAGGCGCAGCCGCTGCGGCGGTTCCAGCTGCGCGGCCGCCGGCCGCAGGAAACAGTGAGCGAACAGCATGCCGCCCACCCACAGGATGACGGCCAGCAAGTGCACGAGTTTCAGAACGCTGTAGAGCATGGGGAAGGGCCTGGAAAGGGGGGCGCCGCGCAAGCCGCGGACGAATCTGTCCCCATCATATCGCCGCACGGCCCGCGCAACGACGGCTTGACCTGCATCATGGTTTTGCATTTAGAATGAGATTGATTGTTATTTGTAATCAAGAATGTTCGGGAGTCCGCCGTGTCCAACCTTGCGCTTGCCTCTGGCGACGCCGTCCACCTGCTGTACCGCGCGCACCATGGGTGGCTGCACAACTGGCTGCGGGCCAAGCTGGGCAATTCATTCGACGCCGCCGACCTGGCGCAGGACACGTTCCTGCGCGTGCTGCGCCATCGCCACGAGCTGGACGCGCTGCGCGAGCCGCGCGCCTACCTGACCACGATCGCCAAGCGCCTGGTGCTGAACCACCACCGGCGCCGTTCGCTCGAACAGGCCTACCTGGAGGCCCTGGCCGCGCTGCCCGAGGCGGTAGCGCCGTCGCCCGAACAGCGCCTGCTGATCCTGGAAACCCTGCAGGAAATCGATGAAATGCTGGCCGGCCTGCCGCTGCCGGCGCGCCAGGCGTTCCTGATGGCGCAGCTGGAAGGGCTGAGCCACGGCGAGATCGCGGCCCGGCTGAATGTGTCGCTGCGCTCGGTGCACCGCTACATCGCCAAGGGCTACGAACAATGCATCATGGCGGTGATGTGAGCGCGCAATGGGGCCTGGCGGGCGAGCTGCCCGCCGTCGAACGCAAGGTGGCGCGCGAAGCCGCGCGCTGGCTGCTGCGCCTGAGTTCCGAGCGCGCCACCGACGCCGACGTCCATGCCTGCGAGCAATGGCGCGCCAGCAAGGCCGAACACGAACACGCCTGGCAGCGGGCGCAGCGGGTCAACCAGCGTTTCGGGTTGATTCCGTCGGCGCTGGGCATGGCAACACTGAACCGCCCCGAATCCGGCGACCGCCGCCGCGCGCTGAAGGCGCTGGCCGCGTTGATCGTGGCCGGCCCGGTGGGCTGGGCCGCGTGGCGCGCCAGCCCGTTCGAATGGACGGCCGACTATCGCAGCGCCACCGGCGAGCAGCGCCAGGTCGCCCTGGCCGACGGTTCGTCGCTGCGCCTGAACACCGCCAGCGCGGTCGACGTGCTGTTTGACGCCGACCTGCGCCTGGTGCGGCTGCGCGCCGGTGAAATCGCCGTGCATGCGGTGGCCGAAACCGGCGAGCATCCGCGTCCCTTCGTGGTGCGCACCCGCCAGGGCGACGTGCGCGCGCGGGCCTCGCGCTTTTGCGTGCGCCAGGACGGCGACGCCTGCCTGGTCAGCGTGCAGGAAGGCGAGGTCAGCGTGTACAGCGGCGGCGCCGTGGTGGCGCTGGCGGCGGGCGAACAGGCCCTGCTGACCGGCAATGCCCCGCCGCAGGCCGAACCCGCCGACCCGCACGCAGCCGACTGGACCCGCGGCGTGCTGCACGCCAGCGCCTGGCGCCTGGAAGCCTTCGCCGCCGAACTGGGCCGCTACCGCGCCGGCATCCTGCGCTGCGACCCGGCGGTGGCGGGGCTGCGCATTTCGGGCGCGTTCCAGTTGCAGGACACCGACGCGGTGCTGGCGGCGTTGCCGTCGACCTTGCCGGTGCAGGTGCGCTATCGCAGCGCGTACTGGGTGACGATCGCACCGCGCGAGGGCCAGGCCTGAACGCGCGGATTTTCCACTGTTACAAAAAAGACGAGGACGCGCTGTCCGATCCGCGATTGCCGAGGGTCATGGTCAGTAGAGGCACACGAATGCCGATACCCGTTGGATCGAAAGGACGACCATGGCTTACTTCCCTGCCGGCCGCGCAAGCGGCTTCCCCCACCCAGGCGCCCACAGCCGCCTGACCCGCCTGGCGCTCGCGCTGCGCCTGGCCACGGCGCTGGCCGCGCCGGCCGTGATGCTGTGGCCGGCCGCCGCGGCGCAGGCCCAGGCCCAGGCCCAGGCCGCCCAGAGCGCGGCCCGCAGCTACCGCATTCCGGCCGGCCCGCTGGCCGAGAACCTGTCGCGCTTTGCCGACAACGCCGGGGTCACGGTGCTGTTTGATGCCACGCTGGTGGGCCAGCGGCGCGGCGCGGGGTTGAACGGGGAATACTCGGTGGCCGACGGTTTCGCCCGCCTGCTGGCCGGCAGCGGCCTGGCCGCGCGGGAACGCAGCCCTGGCGTGTTCGTGCTGCAGCCGGCGCCGCAGGCCGGCGTCACGCAGTTGTCGCCCGTTACCGTGGAAGGCGAAGGCGCGGTCGCCACGCCCGCCTGGGAAACGCGCACCGACCGCAAGCGCATGGACGACCTGCAGATCAAGAACTGGAGCGACCTGGGCAAGCGCGCCGAGCCGGGCGTGAGCTTCAACCGCCAGAACAACAGCATCAACATCCGCGGCCTGGACCAGGACCGCGTGCTGACCCGCGTGGACGGCATCCGGCTGCCGTGGCTGGACGACGGCGCCCGCGGCGTCAAGGGCGGCCTGGAAGCGGTGGACTTCAATTCGCTGTCGCGCCTGGACATCGTGCGCGGCGCCGACGCCAGCTCGGGCGGCTCGGGCGCCATTTCCGGCATGGCCGACCTGCACACGCTGGACCCGTCCGACCTGCTCACCGACGGCAAGACCTTCGGCGCGCTGGCCAAGACCGACTACGACACCGCTGACAGCAGCTGGGGCGCCAATGCCGCCCTGGCCGGCCAGATCCACAGCAACACCTTCTGGCTGGTGCAGGCGGGCCTGCGCAACGGCCACGCGCTGGACAACCGCGGCGACATCGGCGGCTACGGCCCGCGCCGCACCGAACCCACGCCTGAAAACTACGACCAGCGCAGTTTCCTCTTGAAGCTGCAGCAGCGCGTCGAAGGCGGCCACCGCTTCGGCCTGACCGGCGAATACTTCAAGCGCAACGCCACCCAGGACAGCATGTTCGAGCAAGGCCCGGGCACCAGCTACCTGATCGGTGAAAACACCACCAAGAAGGAAACCGAGCGAGAGCGCGTGTCGTTCGATTATTCCTACAAGGCGCCCAGCACCGGCGGCCTGATCGACAGCGCCACCGCGGTCGTGTACTGGCAGCGCATGCAGCTGGACAGCGCCCTGGATGGCGAACGCAGCCGCGATGCGCGCGCCGACATCATTCGTGGCGACCCCTTCCGCTATGGTTTCCCCAGCGGCGCCTATGGCCGCAACAATTCCATCCGCCAGACCATGTTCGGCGCCAACGCCGAACTGACCAAGCGCTTTGCGGGCGACGCGGTGGCGCAATTGTGGACGGTGGGCGGCGAGTGGTTCGGCAACAAGACCCAGCAGAATTCCAGCGGCTACGACAACTGCCCGGTGGTGCGGCCGGGCACGCCGGCGCCGTTCGGCCCGCGCGCTTGCGACATGCTGCACACCAACCAGGCCGACGTGCCCGAGTCCAAGGGCAGCCAGTGGGCGGTGTGGGTGCAGGACGAATTCAGTTTCGCCGAGGGCCGCTACACGGTCATGCCGGCGCTGCGCTACGACCATTACGAACAAAAGCCGCAGTCCACCGAAAGCTACGCCAACAATCGCAACGCCGGCGCATTGCCGTCGACCAACAGCGGCGGGCGCTTCTCGCCCAAGCTGCTGACCACCTGGAAGGCCGCCGACGAACTGAGCCTGTACGCGCAATACGCCTACGGCTTCAAGGCGCCCAGCCCGACGCAGCTCTACACCAACTACGGCGGCCCGGGCACCTACCTGCGGGTCGGCAACCCCTACCTGAAGCCGGAAACCAGCAAGGGCTGGGAACTGGGCGCCAAGCTGGGGTCCGATGCGCTGGGCGGCGCGCTGTCGTTCTTTGACAACCGCTACCAGAACTTCATCGACAGCAACGTGCCGCTGGATGCCGGCTCGCCGCAGTGGCAAGCTGGCTGGGCCGGGCAGTACCCGCTGGGCGTGACGGGCAACGTCAACCGCGCCAAGGTCCGCATCTATGGCGCCGAGGCCAGCGCGCACTGGAAGTTCTCGCCGGGTTGGCGTACCTGGGGCTCGCTGGCGTGGGCCGTGGGCAAGGACGAAGGCACGGGCCAGTACCTGAATTCGGTGGCGCCGCTGAAGACCGTGCTGGGCGTGGGCTACGGCCGCGACGTCTGGGGCGTGGACGCCATGCTGACCACCGCCCTGCGCCGCAACAAGGTGGAATATCCTGATGCCAGCGCCACCACGCCCAACCGCGACTTCCAGGCGCCGGGTTACGGTGTGGTGGACCTGATGGGCTACTGGCGCCCCACGCAGGTCAAGGGTTTGCAAGTGCAGGCTGGCGTGTTCAACCTGTTCGACAAGAAGTACTGGGAAGCCATTAACGTGCCGACCGCCGGCGCCACGGCGCTGCCGCGGCCGGTGGATTGGTACACGGAACCGGGACGCAGCCTGCGCGTCTCACTGACTTATCAATACTGACCCCCGCGCTGCCGCCGCTGCGCGTCAGCGGCGGCAGTTTCGATTTTCCATTCCGGCCGGAGAGCCCGCAATGAGCAACGAGATGAACCAGACCGATTTCAACACCCGCGCCGCCGAGCTGCGCGCCCGCAACGAAGCCCTGGCGGCGGCCAAGCCCGGCCTGCGCGCCCGCAACCTGGCCCAGGAATTGGGCGTGTCCGAAGCCGAATGGGTGGCCGCCGGCTGTGCCGGGGTCAAGGCCACCGAACTGCACGGCCAGCCCCAGGCGATCTTTCGCGAACTGGGCACGCTGGGCCCGGTGATGGCCTTGACCCGCAACGACTGGTGCGTGCACGAGCGCCATGGCGCCTACCTGGACATCCAGGCCGATGGCCCGGTGGGCCTGGTGCTGGGCGCCGACATCGACCTGCGCGTGTTCTTCTCGTGCTGGAAGTCGGCCTGGGCCGTCGAGCAGGACGGCCGCCACAGCCTGCAGTTCTTCGACGGCGCGGGCGTGGCGGTGCACAAGGTGTACCGCACCGAGGCCACTGACGGGGTCGCGTATGACGCGCTGGTGGCCAAGTTCGCCGGTGAGTCGCGCTGGCCCGAGACCACGCCCTATGCCGCAGCCGTTGATGCGCCGCAGGTGGACGACGCCGCGGCCTGGCGCGAGGCCTGGCTGGGCATGCAGGACACGCACGAATTCTTCCCGCTGCTGCGCAAGTTCAAGGTGTCGCGTCTGGCGGCCCTGGCCGCGGCCGGCGAAGACCTGGCCCAGACGGTGCCGGCCGACGCGGTCGAGCGCATGCTGGAATCGGCCGCGCAAAGCGGCCTGTCGATCATGTGCTTCGTGGGTAACCGCGGCATGATCCAGATCCACACCGGCCCGGTGCAGCAATTGCGGCGCACAGGCCCCTGGTATAACGTGCTGGACCCTAAGTTCAATCTGCATCTGGACACCACCGCCATTGAATCGGCGTGGGTGGTCAACAAGCCCACGTCCGACGGCTGGGTGACCTCGCTGGAACTCTATTCGTCCACCGGCGACCTGATCGCGCAGTTCTTTGGCGAACGCAAGCCGGGCAAGCCTGAACTGCCGGCGTGGCGTGAATTGATGATGGGCCTGTGCCGCGTGCCGCTGGCCGCTTGAGGAAGACGCAATGAAGACATGGTTGGCGGTGGTGGCGGGCTGGATGCTGGTGGCGTGCGCGCAGGCGGCGCCGCCTGCGCGGGTAGTGACCCTGGGCGGCAGCGTGACGGAAATCGTGTACGGCCTGGGGCAGGGCGACAGGCTGGTCGGCGACGACCAGTCCAGCCTTTACCCGGAAGCCGCCACCAAGCTGCCGCGTGTCGGTTACTACCGCGCGGTGCCGGTCGAAGGCGTGCTGGCGCTGAAACCCGACCTGGTGCTGGCCTCGGAGCAGGCCGGCCCGCCCGAGGCGCTCAAGCGCCTGGGCGAGGTCGGCGTGCGCGTGGTGCGCGTGCCGGACGCACCGTCGGTGGATTCATTGAAGGCGCGCATCCGCGCCGTGGCGGACGCCCTGGGCGTGGCCGCGGCGGGCGAGCAGATGGTGGCCGACGTGTCGCGCGACCTGGACAAGGCCCAGGCCTTGCCGGCGACGCGCGCGCGGGCGCTGCTGCTGATCAACCGCAACGGCGCGCCGCAGGGCGCCGGCCGCGACACGGCCGCGGCCGAGGTCATGCACCTGGCCGGCCTGGTCAATGTGCTGGATGGGCAGCAGGGCTACAAGCCGCTGTCGCCCGAGTCCATCGGCGCGCTGGCGCCCGACCTGATCATCGTCACCCGGGAATCGCTGCAGGCCAGCGGCGGCCTGGAGGGCTTTGCGCGCCTGCCCGGCATTGCCGTCACGCAGGCTGCGGCCAAACAACGCATCATCGTGATGGATGATCTGCTGATCCTGGGCCTGGGCCCGCGGCTGCCGCTGGCGCTGAGCCAGCTCAAACAAGAGGCCGCGCATGTCATGGCGCGCTAATCCGCCGCTGGCGCTGGCGGCCTTGGCCGTGGTGCTGATGGCGGCGGTGCTGGCCGCCAGCGCCAGCGGCGCGGTTTCGATTCCGCTGCGCGAACTGCCGTCGCTGCTGGGGGGCACGCCCACGCCCGAGCAGGCGCTGTGGCGCAACGTGCTGATCGACATCCGCCTGCCGCGCGTGTTGCTGGCGGTGGTGATGGGCGCGGGCCTGGCGATTTCGGGCGCGGCGTTGCAGGCCTTGTTTCGCAATCCGCTGGCCGAGCCGGGCCTGATCGGCATTTCGGCGGGCGCCTCGCTGGGCGCGGTGGCCGCGATTGTGCTGACGCACGGCGGCTTCTGGTACACCGCGCCGGGCGCTTTCATCGGCAGTCTGATCGCAACGCTGTCGGCCTACGCGGTGGGCCGGCGCGTGCCGGGGGTGGCAGGCTTGCTGCTGGCCGGCGTGGCCATCACGGCCATCGCCTTCAGCCTGATCGGGCTGTTCACCTTCATGGCCACCGATGCGCAATTGCGCGACCTGACGTTCTGGAACATGGGCAGCCTGGCCGGCGCGAGCTGGAAGCTGCTGGCTTTCCTGGCGCCGTGGGTGCTGGTGCTGTCGTTGTGGCTGATGCGCCAGTGGCGCGTGATGAACGCGCTGCTGCTGGGCGAACGCGAGGCCCAGCACCTCGGTTATTCGCTGAAGCAGGTGCGGGTCCGGCTGGTACTGGCATGTACGCTGATCGTCGGCCCGTTGGTGGCCGCCAGCGGCACGATCGTGTTCGTGGGCCTGGTGGTGCCGCATCTGGTGCGCATGACGCTGGGCGCCAATCACCGGCTGCTGCTGCCGGCGTGTCTGCTGGGCGGCGGGCTGGTGTTGACGCTGGCCGACTGGCTGGCGCGCATCGTGGTGATACCCGCCGAGTTGCCGATCGGGCTGGTGACCGGGCTGGTGGGCGGGCCTTTCTTCCTGTGGCTGCTGGCGCGCGGCCGGAGGCACGGTTGATGCTGGCTGCTGAAAATCTGACGCTGGCGCGCAACGGCGCGCGCATCCTGGACCAGGTGTCGCTAAGCGTCCGCCCGGGCGAGGTGGTGGGCCTGCTGGGCAGCAACGGCGCGGGTAAGTCGACGCTCTTGGGCGCGTTGTCGGCCGAACTGGCCGCGGACGGCGGCAGCCTGACGCTGGACGGCCGCTCGCTGGCGGCGATGCCGCTACGCGAGCAGGCCCGCAAGCGCGCGGTGTTGCCGCAAAAGCCGGGGCTGACGTTCGACCTGGGTGTGCGCGAGGTGGTGGCGATGGGAGCGTATCCGTTTCCCGAGCTGTCGCCGGCCGAGGTCGATACGCTGGCGCAGCAGGCGCTGGACTGGGCGGACGCGACGCACCTGGACGGCCGCCGCTATCCGGAACTGTCGGGCGGCGAGCAGCAACGGGTGCAGTTCGCGCGGGTGCTGGTGCAGTGCGGGGCGGGGCGCGCGGCGGGCGAGGCGCGCTATCTGCTGCTGGACGAACCGACGGCCAGCCTGGACCCCCGCCACCAGGCGGACCTGATGCGGCGCGCGGCGCAGCTGGCGCACGAGGGCAATACGGGGGTGCTGGTGATTCTGCACGATATGAATCTGGCGGCGCGCTGGTGCGACCGGTTGTTGCTCTTGAGCGGCGGCCGCGCGGTGGCGCTGGGCACGCCGGCGCAGGTGCTGACGCCGGCAAATCTCTATCTGGCCTATGGCATCGAGGCGCAGGTGATCGCGCATCCGTTGCAGGCGGAGCGGCTGCTGGTGCTGATGACGTGACGGGGGCGCGGGGGCCGGTAAAATGGGGCAAACGGCGTTAGCCGGATTTTTTCATTTACTGACGGGACTTTTTGTCATGCCTACTTTCGACGTCGTTTCCGAAGTCGACAAACACGAGCTCACCAACGCCATCGATCAGGCAAACCGGGAACTCGCGACGCGCTTCGATTTCAAGGGCACGGATGCCAAGTTCGAGCTGGAAGGGTTTGTGGTGACGCAGGTGGCTTCGAGTGCGTTTCAGTTGAAGCAGATGCTGGATATTCTGCGCGGGCGCTTGTCGGCGCGCGGGATCGATGTGCGCTGCCTGGATGTGGCGGATCCGCTTGAGAATCTGGGCGGGGCGCGGCAGAAGGTGACGATCAAGCAGGGGATCGAGCAGCCTGTGGCTAAGAAGTTGATCGCGGCTATTAAAAATGCGAAGTTGAAGGTCGAGAGTCAGATCAACGGGGACAAGCTGAGGATCAGTGGCAAGAAGCGCGATGATCTTCAGACTGCTATTGCCTTGCTCAAGAAGACGGATGTGGATCTGCCTTTGCAGTTTGAGAACTTTCGGGATTGAGTTTTTTTAGGCGTTGTTGTTTTTGTTGGGCGTTTTGGTCTTCGTAGGTCGCCCCTCGG